>JAFGVU010000098.1 GCA_016937855.1 Bacteroidales bacterium
ATTGCATGAGGACGTAATATTATTTCTACAGTGGTAAATGCCGATTGAAATTATTTTTAGTATAAACAAGCGCAGCGTCGTTTAGACGCTTTGCAACTACATAAAGCTAATGTTATGAACGGCGAATTACGGAGTAATCAGAGAAGCTAACCCCTCACAGCTTGCCCCGACACTGCGGGGAAGTAATAATGCGGGCTAACTCTGTGCAAAATTAGCAAATAGTGTTTAACTTTGTCGAAGTCTTGTAATGATGGTCACAGAGCAGCTCACAGCGATAGAGAAACGCAAAATATTTATCAATATATAATGTCAAAACACAAGATATAAATTGTTTTTTATGCATTTACATTAGGGCATTTTGAAATAAAATCGGTAATACAAAATATAAAAAACTTGTTTGATGAGAATATTTTGACTAAATTTGTCAAAACAATATTGTCAAAATGCAAAACTTTGGTGAACTAATACGGACTTTAAGAGAAAAAGAGGGCTTTCCTTTACGGAAGCTTGCTGCTTTTTTGGATATAGATCAAGCAGTTTTAAGTAAAATTGAGCGAGGACAGCGAAAATTTTCAAGAGAGCAGGTAATAAAGCTTTCTCAATTCTTTAATTATGACCAAAAAGAAATGTTGATAGCTTTTTTAAGCGACCGGATAATAAGTGAGATAGGCGATGAAGAGTTTGCCAAAGAAGCCTTAATCGTTGCTGAAGAAAAAATTGAGTATCAAGTTTTTAAAACGCTTGACAGGGAAAAAATTTTATTAGCAATCAAGAATACCTTAAAACAATTTTCAAAAATAAGAAAAGCATGGATTTTTGGTTCCTTCTCACGTGAGGATGATAATCAGAAAAGTGATATTGATATTGCTATTAGTGCAGATGAAGGGTTTAGTTATTTTGACCTTGCTGAAATTCAGTATCAAATTGAAAAAGAAATCAAACGAAAGGTAGATATTGGCTTTATAGGTGCTTTTAAAACTCATATTATTAAAAACATTGAAAACGATTTGAAACTAATTTATGAGAGATAGAAAAAGAGACAGTTACGAGAGGTTAATTCACATCAGCAAAGCAATAGTGGATATTGAAGCATTTACCATCGGCAAAAATAAGCTTGACTTTCTGAATGATAACCTTCTTTCAAGTGCAGTTCTATTTCAGTTTAGTGTAATGGGAGAGGCAGTAATATTTATTGATCAAGTTTTGTTGGATAAATATCCGTATCACTGGTATAAAGTTAGGGCGTTTAGAAATTTAATATCACATGAATACTTCAATATTGAATTAGCAGCAGTTTGGGAGATTATTAAGAAAGACCTTCCTGAATTAAAGCTTATGATAAACACGATCTTGGATAAGGAATTTTTAAGAATGTAATTATAACCATTCAATATTTGGTTCAGTAAATGATGATTTGTTTAGGAATAAAAACTATATTTGAATCACCCCATTTCTTATCGCCCATTTTATCAAATCGGCCAAAGTTTTTAAGTCGAGTTTGGACATAATGCTGTTCTTGTGGGTTTCTACTGTGCGCGGACTGATAAAAAGTTTTTCGCCAATTTCTTTATAAGTTAAGCCATCAGAAAAATGCTTTAATACTTCTGTTTCACGCTCCGATAATGAGTTTTGATGTGTCGGATTTTCGCTGTTTAACTTCGAGAAAGTTTTAAATAATAGTTTAGATATTTTTCCGCCGAAATATTCTTCGTTATTATAAACAGCAGTAATGGCTTCAATCAGCTCATCTGTTCCTGCATCTTTCGAAACATAAGCTTTTGCTCCGGCTTTTACCGCTCTAAGAAGACTAGTTTCATCAACTTGTCCCGATAAAATCAATATTTTTGCATCAGGGTTTTCTTCAATTAGCTTCTTGCAAAGTTCATCGCCTTCGATGTCGGGCAAATTCATGTCTAAAACAAATACATCAGGATTGTAATTTTTGTAGTTCTCTAATAATACCATGGCATTTGCAGCTTCAAAAACTAAAGCTATGGTAGTATTACCAATTAAACTGAGTTTTATCCCGTCGCGCAGAATCTTGTGGTCGTCAACTAAAGCTATTTTTATCATTTTGTATCCTTATCAAATTCAATAATTATCCGCAATCCGCCATTTTTGTTAATTCTGGCCGAAATTTGTCCACCATTTCGCACAACAAATTCATAAGCTAAAATCAAACCCAAACCAGTTCCTTTTTTTTCTTTTTGTCGCCCTATTTTAGAAATGTCCTCACCATATTTAAACAGTTTTGATAATTCATTTTCATCTATTCCCGGACCCGTATCGTCAAAAATGATTTGAATAGAATTGATCTTATGTGAAATATTTATTTCAACTGTCGAGTTTTCTGGAGAAAATTTAATAGCATTTGATAAAATATTCCTAAACACAGTCGAAATCATTTTTTCGTCAATCGAAATGTTCGGAATGTTATTCTCGCTAGATATTTGAAGTTTTATTTGTTTTTCATCTGCTACAATTTTAATTGTTTCAACAGTTTTGTTGATAAGTTGAATAATATCTGTTTTAACAGGATTTGGGATAAAATGTCCCGATTGATTAACAGACCATTGCAGTAAATTTGATAGTAAAGATTGTAATCGTACTGATGAAGAATTTAATTCCGAAACATATTCTTTTAGTTGCTCAGCACTTAGTTTGTCAATGGCTTTAAGCATAGCGTCGGTTAGTCGCGAATATGACGAAATTGGTGAAGATAAGTCGTGCGAGATAATTGAAAACAGCTTGTCTTTAGCGGCATTTATACTTTCTAACTCTGCATTCTTTTTATCCAAAATCTTTGCATATTTTTTCTTTTCTTTAAATCTGTAATAGCCAAAAATAAAGGCAATTACAAACAAAATCGCTATTATTATGAGTAAATTTCGTTGTTGATTTGATTTTGAAATTTGAATGTTTTTTAAATCAATTTCAGATTGTTTTTCAATTATTTCACGTTCTTTTTTTTCAGTTTCGTACAATATGTTTAGCTCCTGAAAACTTGCAGCTTTTTCGATGTTAAAAATAGAGTCTTTATAAGTTATATATGTCAAATGATTGATATATGCATTTTGGTAGTCGCCCATATATGCATAGGTTTCACTTAAATTTCGATACCCCTGACGTAATTGAGAAAGCAAACCCATACTGTCGGCAATTTCCAACCCCGCATAAAGATACTCAAGTGCTTGTCGATGATTATTTTGCATGTTTACAAGAGAGGCCAAATTCATATACATAAAACTCACCAACTCCAAATTACCACAATCAAAATACTTATCCATTGCTTTGAGTGCAAAATATTCGGTACTATCTGGCATTTGTAGTTTATAGTATAGTGCAGCTAATCCATTGTAAACATCTGCTTCGGCAACACAATCCGGCTCTGAACCTAAATATGAAATTGCTTGCTGAAAATACTCTTTGGCTTTGTCAGACCTTCCTGTGTCGTCATAAACCATAGCAAGCTTGTAGTATGAATCGGCGATCGCGCCAAAATCTTCGGTTTTTAATCTAAAATTTAAGCCTCTTTCAAAATACTTTTCCGCGTTGGTAAAATCATCGTTTCTGTAATAATTAATTCCAATACTGTTGTTTGCACTACCCAATAGACCATTATCTGCGATTGATTCGGCAGTTTCTAGTGCTTTTAAGTCATAATCCAATGCATTTGGAAAATCTGCCTTTAATCGATATAAAGATGCAATGTCCGAATAAATGTCAAATTGTAAATGTTTTTCGCTAGCGTCTATGCTTTCTAAAAGTGAAACATAATAAACTATTGCCGAATCGGTAGAGTAGTTGGCTGTTAGGTCTCTTACACTCTCTATATCAACTTTCTGATTAACAGAAAAACATGTTATAGGTTGAGTTAGCAGAAATACTATTGAGCTTAGTACAAATATTTTAATTAGTTGTCTTGTTGTCAAAGTCAGTATATTTACTTGCAAAAATACTCAAAATTTATTTTGAAAAACTTTTTTTATCCGGAAAATTACGGATAAAAATTCAGTACTTATCCGCAGGTTAAATCTGTAATATCTCACCCATTCTATAAATAATAGAGGCGTACATTTGCAGTGAACAATAAATGAAAACGTTATGAAAAAAAGTATTATGGTATTTCTCCTGATATTTTGTTTAGCTGGTGCTATTCAAAATGTCTCAGCTCAAGAGAGTTTGAACTCTTCTGGGGCAGATATTAGTAATGTCGATGGGAGCATTAGTTATAGTGTTGGCCAGGCTTTTTGCCAAGAGTATTCAGGTGCAGGCAGCACAATATCTGAAGGCGTACAGCATGCATTCGAGATTTTTATTCTCACCGAATCGATTAGTGTGAAAAATGATGATCTTGTAATCTCAATTTTTCCAAACCCAACAAGTGAATATTTAATAATTGAATTTAATGAGGCTGTTGAGCAAATGAGTGCAAATCTGCTGGACGAGAATGGGAGAGTCATTCAAGTTATTAGTCTCACTGATTCCATTACGAAAATAGATATGAGCGGATTGGCAGCTGCTGTTTATTTTATAAGTGTCTTTGATTCCAATTCGAGTGTAGCAAATTATAAAGTTATTAAAAAATGAATTAGGTACTTTTTCGAGAAACTAGAAAATTTATAAAAACAAATAAAACGAAAACGTCATGAAAAAAAGAACATTATTATTAGTTGCAATGATTATTACTACTGGAGTAATTGTTGCTCAGGCACCTCAATCTTTTAGTTATCAGGCTGTTGTGCGAAATTCATCGAGTGATTTAGTTGTAAATACCGAAATTGGTTTGAGAGTAAGTATTTTGGATGGTTTTACTGAAATTTATGCTGAAGAACTAACACCAACAACAAATCAAAATGGATTATTTTCCGTCTCTATTGGCTCTGCTCCGGGTTTTGATTTAATCGATTGGTCGTCAGGCAATTTTTTTATTAAAACTGAAGTTGATCTCGATGGAGGTGAAGATTATACAATTGTTGGGACTAGCTCCATTCTAAGTGTGCCATTCGCATTGTACGCTCAAAAAGCAAACGAAACCGATCCTGTTTTTAGCGCATCTGATGCCGCTGGTATCACATCAGGGGACATTACAAGTTGGAACAATAAATTAGATGCAGAAACTCAAAGCCTAGAGGATGTTTTAACCATTAATAATTCTGCTAATAATCAGATTAAAGATATTATGGATCCTGCTGATGCTCAAGATGCTGCAACCAAGGCTTATGTCGATAATTTAGTAAATAATTTAATGTTGGATATCTACTCAGAGATTGGAGTTACTGATATTGATGGTAATCACTATGGTGCTGTTCGTATAGGCGACCAGGTTTGGATGAGTGAGAATCTTAAAACAACAAAACTTAATTCAGGTGTAGAAATCGATGTAGTTGAGGATTGGTCTGATTGGACAAATTATCTTGATGCCGGGGTGTGTTGGTTTTATAATGATGCCTCAACTTATAAAGATAGTTATGGAGCGCTTTATAATTTTTATGCAGTAAATTCCGGTGCTTTGTGCCCAACAGGTTGGCATGTGCCATCGCAGACCGAATGGCAAACTCTGATAGATTACCTTGGAGGAGAGTCACTGGCAGGAGGCGAACTTAAAGAAACTGGTTTTACTTTTTGGGCAAATCCAAATACAGGAGCATCTAACTCCGTTGGTTTTAATGCCAGAGGAACAGGGCGCCGAAATTATTCGAATGGCGATTATGATTTTGACCAGGAAGAAGCACACTATTGGACATCAACAAATGTAACCGGACAAATTGCTAAAACTGTCACAATGTCATATATCTCAACTGAAGCAAACTCGGCAAATGGATACATGAAACAAGGTTCTTCTGTAAGATGTGTTAAAGACTAATTATTAGAATAAATAAGTTTTTGGGAATGATTTTATTGTTCCCATTTACTATTTTTTAGTGAATTTAATCATAAAAATAAATAGGATTATGAAAAAGACAAAAACCTCGATATTAGTTATAGTATTATTGTTTAGTATTGTATGTTTTAGTGCAAATGCTCAATTTAGCAAACTAAAAGAAACAGGATCTAAAGTAACATCAAAAATTGATAATAAAGAAGAGCAATCAAGCAATAAGCAAGCTTCAACTACTGAAAATACAACTAGTTCTACAAATTCTGTAGCAACAGGTAAAATTATTCACGTTGCTAATTCTGGTAGCAACAAGAATGATGGGAGCAAAGCCTCTCCAATGAAAAATATCGACAAAGCAATAGAAAAAGCAGTTGCAGGCGATAAAATTTATATTGCCGGAGGTGTATATATGGGAACTTTCAATTGCGGTTACTTGCAATCCGACAAAGCTATTCAACTTTATGGTAGCTGGGACGAGAACTTTACTAAGCAGGACATAAAGGTTCATCCTACATTGTTTCAACCTGACAATGCAAGTGCAGCCGCTGGTCGGAAGGCTCTTTTACTAATGGAAAAAGAAGTTGGTGGAACTGTTATTGACAACATTGTTTGGGATATGGGTGAAAGAAATTTGTACGATCCCGAAGATGGATTTGTTGAAGGAATTGGTGGAAGACTTAGGTTGCCCACAGAACCACTTCAGGGATTTAACTCGACTGTTGGAGAGCCTTGTATTGCAATTAGAGCAGGAAGTATGGGTGGTGATGTAACAATTCAAAACTGTGTTTTTGTAAATGGTGCAAGTTTCGGTATTCAAATCGGACAACGTAGCGGTAAAGTAACTATAAAAAACAATGTTTTTGTTGCAAATAAAATGGCAGCAATCGAAGTTTTTGGAACATGTGCCGGTAGCAATCAGAAAAAAGATATGGTTAGCTGTTGCGATGTTGAGATTGCAAATAACACAATTCTGTTTTCGTGGAGTCGTCTAAAAGACATGATGGATATGGGATACGGAATAAGAATAATGACAAAATGTAATTATAACATTCATCACAATATTGTTGGACTAAGTGTAATGTCGGGAATTGATAATAGCCGATTTTGCAAAGACGATTATGTGCAACTTGATAATAATATCCTTTTCGGAAACAAAAAAGGTGATTTGGAATATTTTCCGGCAAGTAATGTTGAATTACACTTAACTGTTGATCAATTTGAGGATTTGGAATTTGCAAGTGTATCCGGCAATAAATCAGAAGCAATTGCTTTGCCTGTGAATAGTATTTATTTAAACGCTTTTATTAGTGCAAGTTATAGCGAAGAAACAAACTGGGATCCAAATTCAGCTCAAAATCAATGGGCAAGAGCAATGGGAATGAACCAACAAGGAACAATGTCATCAAGTGCAAGCATGTTTATGAATAAGTATCCGTGGAAAGAAACCCTCGATTTGTTTGGAGCATATTCTGGATATGGAGCACAGTAATTAATAAACCAAAAAAACGTATGAAAATGAAAACAATAATTAAATTATCGGTAATATTTTTTGTAATATTTTCAATCAGTTACAAAGGATATTCACAAATTACCCCAACCGACGGAATCGTTTATGTTACAATAACTGGTATGGGAAATGGTTCCTCTTGGGAAAACGCTACAAATGATTTACAAGGAGCAATTGATGCCGATGGGGTTACACATGTATATGTAGGTTCTGGGTATTATTATCCAAGCTGGCATTATGATACTGAAGATCCTCGTGCATATTCTTTTCGATTAAAAAATAACGTGGTCATTATTGGTAGTTTTCCATTAGAGGGAGGTAGTCTTATAGAAATTGATATTGACGCTCATCCAACTATGCTATCGGGAGACATAGGTGTTATGTATGATAATTCTGATAATGCGTATCATGTTGTATATTGTCCGCCGGAGTTGGAACTAGATAGCACTGCGCGATTGGTTTACACAAAAATTCAGGATGGAAATGCTGATGTTGACGATGACCATTATAAGCGTGGTGGAGGTATTTATTTGGATGAGAGTTCACCTAAATTTTTAAATTGTATTATTGCTAATAATAACGCTATTAGAGGAGCAGGCATATATGCTCGCGAATCACATTCTCAAATATTGCAATGCAAGGTCTATACAAATTCAGCATCCGAAACAGGTGGTGGAATAATGTTTTCGGTAAATGATAGCACTTATTTATATAAGAGTTTGTTAGAAAGTAATTCGGCCTCAGAAGGTGGGGGTATAGCTGTCGTGGATACGGCTTCTCCATTTATTGTGGATTGTGAGATTTATTTTAATACTGCTACAGTTTATGCTGGCGGATGTTTGAACTCTGATTTGGCATCGCCGAGATTTTATAATTGTATTATTGGCAATAATTCTTCAGCAAATGGTGGTGGCGTTTTAAATAACGAAGCTTATCCAGTTTTTGGAAATTGTATTATTGTCGGAAATAGTGCTTCAAGTGCTGGTGGAGCTATTGTTAATAATAATTATGGCGCTCCGAAATTTATTAATTGTTTTATTATGCTAAATACTGCTACTATGGGTGGTGGTATTGCTAATAATCACTCAACTTCGTTGATTTCTAATTCAATTATCCGACAAAACGGAACTAATATTCTTGATGTTGCCGATGGAGAATCCATAGTAACACACTCTTGTATCGAAGGTGGATATAGTGGTACTAGTGTTATTGATGTTGATCCAATGTTAGAAACTCTAACATATCCTAACCTCATTCCAAAACCAAACTCTCCTTTAGTTAATGCAGGGATAAACGATTCTATTCCGGATTGGATGATGTATGATGTGCTTGGAAACCAAAGGATTCTTCAAGGAACTGTAGATATCGGTGTAGCCGAATTTGGTGGAATAATTTATGTCGATGCTGATGCTAACGGAATTTATTCAGGTACTTCATGGGCTAATGCATTTGACTCATTTAATGAAGCTTTGAACGCTGCCGGAAGTGGGAGTCAGATTTGGGTTGCTCAAGGAACATATAAACCCGAGAGTGAAAACGGTACAGGTACTGGTTCACGTTTTTTTACTTTTAAACTAAAGCCTGATGTTGAAATATATGGTGGTTTTGCAGGAGGAGAAAACAATTTAGAGCAACGAGATTTTATTGCAAATAGAGTGTATCTTGACGGAAATATTGGTACAGAACGTGTTTACCACGTCGTAACCTGTGCTTCTGATTGTAGTGACCAAACATTGTTGGATGGATTTACAATCCGAAATGGTCAGGCAAATGGTTCTTCTTCATTTAGTAATGGTGCTAACTTGTTTGTAACACAAAGTAGTCCTAAGTTTAAAAACCTTAATATTTATAGTGGTTCATGTTCAAATTATGGGGCAAATGTTTATCTCGAAAACAGTAGTGCCGAGTTTGAATACTCGTATGTGAGTAGTGGTGAATCCAATAATCAAGGGGGAGGTGTCGCATTATCCGATTGCTCAGCAAAATTCTCCTATTGTAGTATATCAGATAATTATGCCTATGGATTGGCTGGTGGCGTAAATGTTGAAGGAACCGGAGTTAATATTTTTAATTCTTGTAGTTTTACAGAAAATCGTGCTAATACATCAGGCTCAGGAGGTGCAGTTTTTGTCGAATCAAATGTCGATGACTTTATCTTTGTAAATAGTTATTTTGCCGAAAATATTGCTGCTGTTAGTGGTGGTGCAATCGATTTAATGGGAACTGCAAAAATTATAAATTGTACTTTCGGAACAAATTATGCCGAAAATACCGGAGCATCAGGAGGGCATGTTTTTGTGCGAACATCGGGTGAACTTGAAATTTATAATTCTGTTTTTACTGATGGATTTGCAGATCAAGGTAATAATATTTACATTGTTGCTGGAGCGCAAGTTTCGGTCGCAAACTCAATTATTGACGGATGTGGTGACAGTGGTGCTTCCTGGAATGCCGATTTTGGTAATGATTTAGGAGGAAATATTGATTTTGACTCGTATTGGTCAACTTATCAAACAGCAATTGATGATGAGTGGCCCGGAATTGATGCAGGAAATAATGAGGTGTTTACCAATATATCTTTAATTCAGGATATTGATCTCGATGCTGACGAATTACCACGATTTAGAGGTGAAACGGTTGATATCGGTCATCTGGAGATACCTTATGCTAAACTGTCAATTATTATTACACCTGCCGAAGTAGAAACAATTGCTGTATGGTCGATTGATAGTTGGACAACACAGGTTGCTGGCAGTGGAGTTGTTATTAAGGGCGAAGAAACTGTGAATGTCGATTTCGCTGATATTGATGGATATTTAACACCCGAATCTGTTAGCTTAAATGTGGAGTGGGGACAAGATTATGAGGTTTATGGAGATTATATTATTAATTCAAGCATAAGTGATGAGGTTGTAAATAATGTTTTTTCGATATATCCAAATCCGGCAACTACTATCATTTTCTTTGATTTTGACAATCGAATTGATGGAATGCCTGTTCAAATCTTTTCCGCAGATGGTAAATTAATCAAACAGTTTTTACCAACAGAGAATTCACAAGTTGATTTATCTGGTCTTTCCGCAGGGATTTATTATGTGCAATATCAAAATCAAACAATAAAACTTGTAATTCAGTAGTGTTAGGTGTCGTCGTATATAAATTTTCGATGATGATTTTTGAAATTTAAAATTGAATAAAATGAAAACAACAATAATAATTTTATGCTTGATAATCTCTTTGAGTGGATTCTCACAATGGCAGGCATTAAATCCTACTCCTCAAACTGATGGATACACCGATATGTTTGTGTTAAATGAAAACGAAATGTTTGCCATTTCAACAATTGGGAATTTAGTAAAGAGCACTGATGGTGGTTCTAATTGGGAGCTAGTTGGAAATATACAAGATGCAGGTATTTCTTTAAACGAAATTTATTTTATAGATGATATGCTCGCTTGGACATGCGGTAATGATGGCGCTTTGTTTAAAACCGAAGATGGTGGTGAAACATGGATAGCTCAGACTTCTCCTTTTGGAACAGATGAACTCACTGATGTTTATTTTCTCGACAATCAAAAAGGATTTTTAACAGCCAACTACGGACAAATTGCTATGACTACCAACGGAGGTGTAACATGGTCAACAGTTTACGAAGGTGATGATGATGTAACTTCTATTCATTTTCCTACAGCAAATGTAGGCTATGCGTCGTGTACAAATGGCTACTGCTATAAAACTATTGATGGCGGACTTACGTGGAATGAAATAAACATGATTGTCGCCGACGATTTTAACTGTATCTGGTTTGCTGATGAAAATATCGGCTATCTTGGAGGCGACTGGGGTGCAATTGCTAAAACAACGGATGGCGGACTAAATTGGCAAATGCTTTCAACTCCTGACAATATGTATTACTATTCTTGCAGTTTTATTGATCAAAATACCGGATACTTTAGTACTTATGAAGGTAAAATTCTCTACACCGAGAATGGCGGTAATACATGGACTGTAATTGAACCTGGAACAGAATATTCAATCCAATCTGTAATCGCTGTAAATAATCAAAAAATTGTTTGTGCAACAGAAGATGCAAGTATTTTTGTTAGCGAAAATGCCGGCACAAACTGGTCTAAAACAGCAGGAAACCATATCGGCAATTACACATTAAAAGCTATTTGTGCTTTTGATAATGCTAATCTTATTGTTGGTGGTAGTGATGGATCGGTTTTTAAATCTAGCGATAATGGTAATAATTGGTCAGAGGCAGAAAATGAAAGTATGACTTCAATAAATTGTGCACTAACTATTAATAATAGCTCTGCAATAGCATGCGGAATAAGTGGAAGTATCTATAAAACTACTGATAAAGGTGACAACTGGGCAAGTATTTCAGATGGTCAAACTGCGCATTTTTATGATATTGCTATAGTTGACGATAATACTTATTTCGTTGCAGGTCAGGAAGGAGCAATTTATAAAACTATTGATGGCGGAACAAATTGGGTGGACCAAACAATTGCAACAGACGCATGGTTTTATGGAATCGATTTTCATGATGAAAACCTAGGGTTGGCAGTAAGTCATAATGGCACCATCGCGAAAACGACTAATGGTGGTGCAGATTGGACAAATCTGGGAATCTTAATTAACAATAATATTTCTGACGTTAAATTCTATAATTCTGATACAGTTTTTGTTTGTGCCTCTTTAGGTAAAGTATATTTTAGTAATGATGCAGGAGAAAACTGGACACTTAGAAATACTGGAGTTACTGCTTCTCTGACAAAAATTCTTTTAGTTGAAGATACTGTTTATGTTTCCGGGGAATTTGGAACGATTTTAAAATCTGTTGATTTTGGTGAGACCTGGATTGTCGAGGATGTTTATACGTTTAGATCATTTTATGACATTATCAGAAATGTCGATGGTAACTTATTTGCTTGTGGTAGTAATGCTACTATTTTTAGATACGGTGATGATATTAGCACTGAAATATCTGAATTTATCAGTAGTAGTACGTCTTATTCTATCTTTCCTAATCCTGCCAATTCTTATGTAAATATTGAGAAGAGTAATTTGGCTTTTGAATCATGCTTAGTAGAAATCTACAATATTCAAGGCAAAAAAGTATTCAATAGTCTTTTTCAGGATTCAGATTACTTCACAATTGATGTAAGTAACTTGTCGAAAGGCGTTTACTTTTTGCAACTTGTAACCGGCAACGAAACAGTAACCCAAAAACTTATTATTCAATAAAACTAAACTCAAATAATTATGAAAAAAATCTTTTTTTATGTAGTAGTAATGTTTTTCTCAGTATCAGTTTATCCGCAATGGGTGCAGCAAAACAGTGGAACAACAAATATGTTAATAGATGTACATTTTTTGAACGAGAATGTCGGTTTTGCAGTAGGGCATTCGGGAACTTTTTTAAAAACAACTGATGGTGGAGAGACTTGGACATCTCAGAATGTTGGTTTTACTGGTTCTATTTGGTCAATTCATTTTCCATCAGAAAATGTAGGTTATTTTTGCGGAGCAGACGGCACAGTTTTTAGAACCCCAAATGGTGGAGATTCTTGGTTTAACATAACGCCCGATCCTCAATATACAAATGGAGGTTCTGTTTTACGATCGATATATTTTACAAGTGAAGATGAGGGCTTTGCAGTTGGTGAAAATGGAACAATTATAAAAGGTGAGGATGGAGGCCAGTTTTGGTCTAACATTTCTTCAGGGACAACTCAGGCTTTGAATAGAATAGTTTTTGGCGCAGGAATTCATAACGGATATATTGCCGGAAATACAGGGACGATTTTACGCACTTCAAACTATGGCGAAAATTGGACAGCACAAACTAGTGGAGTGGGAGTAAACTTGTTCTCAATCGGTTTTGCAAATTCTGCAATCATTGCCTATACGGTTGGAGTTGATGGAACTATTCGCCAAACAACTGATGGCGGCGAAAATTGGAGTGGACAAACCAGTAATACTATCACTTCAATTTATGATATTGTATTTGTTACCCAGAATATTGGATATGCTTGTACCTTTGAAGGCAAGGTTCTTAAAACTACTAACGGAACAACATGGGAGGTGTTGGAAACCGATAATACATCTGCACTAATAGCAATCTTCCCCGTTGATGAAGATATTATATATGCAGTTGGTGCAAATGGTACTATTTTAAAATCAACAAACGGAGGAATTGCTACATCTGTTAATAATGTATCCAATTCTAAAATTGCTGTTTATCCAAATCCAGCAATCAACATAATTTGCTTAAATACTAACGGCGAATCTCCTGAGCTGATACATATTGTTGATGTAACAGGAAAAGTCATAGATAATATTAGCATGTATGATTATAATAAAATTGATATTTCCAGCTTGTCGGATGGAATCTATTTTTTGAAGTGTAAAATAAATAATGAGTTGATTACAACGAAATTTATAAAATCAAATCAGTAATGAAAGAGAGGAATAACCAATTTTTATAGTTTTTTCATACGTTTTCGTAAATCTTGGTTGTGGGGCAATGTTTATCGAAAGATAAAGATTGTCCCTTTTTTTAAAGCCAAGTTTTCAAGTTTCTCGAAGATTTTGGCTGCGCCGAGCTAAAGGTTCAGTAGTCCCTACTTATGTAGCAATAATAATTTTATACTTGTGTTTTGATTATAATCGAAAAAATGATAAAAAGTAAAATAAATTTGGATATAATCGAATATATTACTATATTTGTAAAAAAATAGATTATATTCAAATTTATGGAAGCTAAACTTGAAGCGTTAAAAACGATAAATTATTGGGATTCGGATCCTGAGTTCGATTTAGGTTTTGTGCGAGAAAGATACAATGCTTTTTTTCGCAATGCTATGAATAACAAGTTGATCAAAGTCCTTGTTGGTCAGAGACGTGCTGGAAAAAGCTTTGTAATTCGTCAGCTTATGCATAAGCTAATTTTTGATAAGAAAGTAAATAAGAAAAATCTTTTTTATCTAAACAAAGAGCTTTTCGAGTTCGATGAAATTAGAACAGCAACTGAATTATCCGAACTTATTAAACTATACGAAAAGACTTACAAGCCCAAAGGCAAAATTTATCTTTTCTTTGACGAAATTCAAGATGTTTTACAGTGGGAGAGGCTAATTGTTTCACTTTCGCAACATCCTGTAAAAGATTATGAAATTGTAATTACCGGCTCAAATTCGAGTTTACTATCCGGCGAATTGGCAAGTTTATTGTCTGGCAGATATTTGTTGCTTGAGATCTTTCCATTTTCGTATCGCGAATATCTTATTGCAAATAATCTCGAAAATTGCAAAGCCTCTTTTGTCGAATATATTTCAAATACCGGCTTGCCTGAGCGACAAAATCTTACTTCAAACGATACTGTTTATCATTATTTTCAAGCTTTAAAAAACACGATTCTTCTTAAGGATATCATGTATCGTCATAAAATTAGGGATTATGTGCTTCTTGAGGATATTTTTCTTTTTCTGTTACACAATGTCGGTAAGATAACTTCTGTACCAGCAATAATTAAGTACTTTAAAAATAAAAACCGCAAGTCGGATTACACTACAATTTCGCAGTATATATCATATATGCAGGATGCATTTTTGATTCATGAAGCTGCAAGATATTCGGTCAAAACTAGAGAGTTTTTATCGGGTGAAAAGAAATATTATGTAAACGATTTGGGATTTAGAAATTTTCTATTTCCAAGTTTACTTAACGATTTTGGTTCAATGCTCGAAAATGTAGTTTACCTCCACTTGCGTATGGCCGGATATAAGACAAATGTTGTAAGCGCAACAAATTTCGAAGTCGATTTTATTGCCGAAAAGAGCATGGAGAAGAGGTATATTCAGGTTTCTTACATCATGGAGCTACCCGAAACAGTAGAGCGCGAATTTGGAGCACTCGAAAAAATACGCGACAGTAACCCAAAGTTGGTTGTAAGCATGGACGATATGCTAATACAAAATCCTAATGGCATCAAGCACGAGCACATTTGGGATTTTGTTTATAATCTTGAATAAAATCGAATCACTAATCAACGAGAGGAATACCAATTTTTATTTTTATCTGATTTTTATTACTTTTGGCAATTATAATATTTGCAAAATGATTGTAAAACCATTTCGATTAGTAAAAATCAGCAAGTACCTAAAAGCAAATAAAATTGCTATCCTTGATGCAGGGGCAGGAAGTCATTCTGCATCTATTACAAAGCAATGGTTTCCTGATTGTGTTTATCATGGTATTGATATCGATAATTACAAAAATGATGATAAGGATTTTGAATTGATGGATAAATTCTATAAAATGGATTTAACAAAATTTGAATATTCAGATATTCCTGATGGCTTTTTTGATGTTATTGTAATGTCACACGTAATTGAGCATTTGTATAATGGCGATAAAGTTATTGAAAGTATTCTAGCCAAGTTAAAGCCGGATGGGATAATCTATATTGAGTATCCATCCTTTAAAAGTACGCGATTGCCGTCAATGAAAGAAACTTTGAATTTCTATGATGATCCAACTCACTGTCGCATATATACTTTGCCGGAAATATATAATCTTTTGATGCGAAATAAAATGACAATTCTTGAAGGTGGCACTCGTCGTCAATGGATTAATATTTTTATTATTCCAATCAAAATAGTACATAATTTAATAAAAAAGGGTTATGTAAGTGCTGGTGTTTTTTGGGATATTACCGGTTTTGCTGAGTATGCTATTGCTCAAAAAACTACTAAATAGCAAAAAAACAGATTTTTAAATGAACTATTACAAAATTCTGCGACTAAATAGACTTGTTAAAAGCGAGCGACTCAAGATTTTTGGAGTTGGGATTTTGTATCTTTTTCGAAAGCGATACCTTAACATTTTTTTTGATCCAAATCTAACTTGCAACTTTAAATGTAAAATGTGCTATTTTTCAGATCCTGATTATAAGCCTGAAAAATCTCGTATGGATTCAGATTTCATTAATAAAATTGCAGATAATTTTTTTAAATACGCGCTTAAACTTCAGATTGGTTGTGGTGCAGAGCCGGGTTTGTTTTTGCATAACGACCAAATAATAAAATCTGCAAAAAAACATGGTGTCCCGCATATTTCCTTTACAACCAACGCATCATTGTTAAGCTATGGAAAAATCAGAGAGTTAGCCGAAGCAGGTTTAGACGAGATTATTATCTCGATGCACGGAACAAGCAAAGATGTTTACGAATCAATGATGCCCGGAGCTAAATTTGAAAAACTTCATGAGGTGCTAAAATCTGTAACAGAGATAAAAACAGAATTCAAACAGTTTAAATTGAGAATTAATTATACTGTAAATCCAGATAATATTGACGATTTAAATTCTTTTGGCGACTATATCGAAAGATATAGCATCGATATTTTGCAAATTAGACCAATACGTAAACTCGGAAATACCGAATATTCAGATTTTGATTTAAAAAGAAAACAAGAACAATACTCAGAGGTAGTTAATCTTTTAGAAGAAAAGTGCAAAAAATACTCGGTTGTAAGTTTAATAACACATAAATTGCCTGAGTTGAAGCTGTATCGACAAACATTAGATATTGCCAAATATACATATTGTTACATTTCACCAAAGTATTTTGGTGTGGATAATTACAATCCCAATACGGCCACATTTAGACAACATTTAAAGAAAAACAATTTTTTGCTACACATATTAAACGATGTCTTTTTAACAAGAAATAGGAGAGTAGAAGCCTCTCAAAACTTTGGGAATTATGATGTCGAGATATAAAAAAAGCTGCCAAAATTGACAGCTTTTTTATAGCGATTCTTTTATTAAGCTTTTTCTAAAGCATTCATTCCTTTTCCAATTGCTTCTTCGTTAAGAGGAAGAAGTTTGTGGTTGCGAGCAGGAATAGATTTTTTAAGCCCTTTTACAACATTTTCCATTTTAACAATAGGTTTAATTTTGAGGTATGCACCTAAAACAACCATGTTAAAAACCTTTGCATTTCCCATTTCGGTTGCGATTTTGGTTGCTTCAACTTTGTAAATGTTGATGTCGGTACGCTCAGGGTGTCTGGTAATACCGTTTGGGTCATAAAGCAAAGTGCCACCTTTCTTAACCATAGATTCAAACTTATCCATTGATTGTTGGTTTAGGATAATTGCTGTATCATATTGGGTTAAAATAGGAGAGCTGATTCTTTCGTCACTGATAATTGCAGTAACGTTTGAGGTTCCACCTCTCATTTCCGGTCCGTATGATGGCATCCATGATACTTCTTGTCCTTGCATTAGACCTGAGTATGTAAGAATTTTACCCATTGAAAGAACACCTTGTCCACCAAATCCGGCAATAATTATTTCTTCAGTCATAATTTTAAATTTTAATTATTTACTAACAATTTCACCGTCCACTTTAATGTCACCAAGTGGATAAAACGGGAACATATTATCTTCCATCCATTCGTTTGCTTTAACAGGATTAAGTTTCCATCCTGAGTTACAGTTTGAAACTATTTCGACGAATGAAACACCTCTTTTTAGCTTTTGATTTTCGAAAGCCATTTTAATTGCTTTTTTCGCTTTGCGTACGTTTCTTGGCGAATGTACACTCTGACGAGTAACGAAATATGTTCCGGCTAATTGAGATACAAGTTCTGTCATTTTTAGAGGATTTCCCATAATCTCGACATCACGACCAAACGGACATGTTGAAGCAGGCATTCCTGGAAGAGTTGTTGGAGCCATTTGACCACCTGTCATACCATAAATACCATTGTTGACGAAAATGATAGTGATGTTTTCACCACGATTACATGCATGGATAGTCTCAGCAGTCCCAATAGCAGCCAAATCGCCATCACCCTGATATGTGAAAACATACTTTTCGGGCATTACTCTTTTAATGGCAGTAGCAACTGCCGGAGCGCGTCCGTGAGCAGCTTGTTGAAAATCAACATCTAAAAAATTATACATTAAAACAGAACATCCAACTGGTGATACACCTATTGTTTCGGCTTGGATGCCCATTTCTTCTATTACCTCTGCGATAAGACGGTGAGCAGTACCATGACCGCATCCCGGACAGTAACTTAAAGTTGTATCTGTCATTACCTTGCTCTTTTTATAGACAAGGTTTTCTTCTTTTATTATGTCTTGTATTGTGATTTCAGCCATGATTTAACCTCCTATTATTTTTTGTTCTAAAGCTTCTACGATTTCTTCCGGAGAAGGGATAACACCACCCAAACGTCCAAAGTGCTCAACAGGTTTTTTGAATTGTACAGCAAGTCGCACGTCTTCAACCATTTGTCCTGCACTCATTTCAACTGCTAAAAATCCTTTAACTCTTTCAGTTAATTCAGCAATAATTTTTGTTGGGAAAGGGAAAAGAGTAATTAGACGTAAAATACCTACTTTTATTCCTTTTGCTCTGAGAATATCCATAGCTTTCATACTTAATCGTGACGAAGATCCATAAGCAACGATAATATATTCAGCATCATCACAATTAATTAATTCGTATCTAACTTCTTTTTCTTTTACTTCTTCGTATTTTTTTATCAATTTAAGATTAAATTCCTCTTGTTTTGCAGCAACTAAATCTAAGGAAGTAATAATGTTTCTTTCTCTACTTTCAGGTTTACCGGTTGTTGCCCATGGACACTGTTTGATGATTTCTTCTGGACTTCTTCTTTGTTTTTGTTCACCAATCTCAACTTTTTCCATCATCTGTCCAATAATACCATCCGACTGAATCATAACAGGATTACGATATTTGAAAGCTAAATCAAAACCTAACTCAACAAAATCGTACATTTCCTGTACAGAGGCCGGTGCAAGTACAATTAATCTATAATCGCCATGACCGCCACCTTTAGTTGATTGGAAGTAGTCTGATTGTGAAGGCTGAATGGTACCTAAACCTGGCCCCCCCCTAACTACGTTTAATATTAAACATGGGAGCTCTGCTCCTGCAATATATGAAATTCCTTCTTGTTTTAAGCTTATACCTGGGCTTGATGATGATGTCATTGACATTCTACCACAAGCAGCAGCTCCATAAATCATATTGATTGCTGCAACTTCGCTTTCGGCCTGCAAAACAACCATTCCTGTTCTCTCATAGGGTTTTTCTGACATCAGATATTCAATTACCTCCGATTGCGGAGTAATAGGATAGCCAAAATATGCATCAGCCCCAACGCGAATAGCAGCTTCTGCTATCGCCTCATTACCTTTCATTAACCTTAGTTCTTTTTCCATTTTGTCTAAATTTTTATGTGATTAAATCAGGCCACTTTAACCTTGTAAACCGATATAACTCCGTCCGGACAAACAATTGCACAATTTGCACATCCAATGCATGCTTCCGGATTTTTCATGTAAGAATAATTGTAACCCTTACCATTAACTTCTTTTGCTAAGTCGAGAACGTCCTGAGGACAGGCAGGTACGCATACACCACAGCCTTTACACCCTTCGACATCAACTAGAATAGCTCCTCTGATTTTTGCCATAATTATTTTATTTAAAAAATTGTTATTATTTCTCCCCAAAAGTAAAAAAAAAAATTAAATCTGAAAATGTTTCTTGACAGGTTTACACTTTGTTACTTATTTTATTTGTAAGAATTTATAAAGTCTAATTGTTGGAAGGTATGATATTACTATGAGGGTTTGAATTATGCTTGCTTAAATTTTATTTTATTATGTTAGACTAACCTATTTGAAAATTTCTGATATGCTTAAGTTTTGAGAAAAGTGCTTCAACATTATTATGTTAAAATCTGTTTTATTAAAACTTTTTATGAAATATTTACTAATTTTGAAAAATAAATAAATCAGTTTTATTATGGAAATGCTAGAATTAATAAAATCACGTCGTAGCCCCAGAGGCTTTTTTGATAAGTCGGTTAGTGAAGAAGATTTAATGAAAATGTTTGATGCCGCACGCTGGGCTGCTTCTTCGTATAACGGACAACCATGGCGGTTTATATATGCCGATAAAGAAAAAAATCCTGAGTTATATGAAACATTATTAAATATTATGGTAGAATTTAATCAGGCTTGGGCTAAAGCAGCGCCAATTTTAATGTTAACATTGGCTAGAGTTAAATACGAACATAATGAAGAAGATTATAAACATGCATGGCACGATTTAGGGCTTGCCATGGGTAATATGGCAATTATGGGTGAATCGCTAGGAATATCTATGCATATTATGGGGGGATTTGATGCTGATAAAGCAAAAAAAGATCTTAATATCCCTGAAAAGCTTGAACCTGTAACTATGGTTGCTGTTGGTTATGGCGGAATGCCAGGCAATTTACCTTTAGATATTTATAAAATGGAACAAGTTCCAAGAGTTAGAAAAGAAATAGAAGAAATTGCTTTTAATAAAGCTTTTGAGTAAGTGCAACCAATTTTTTAAAACTATCGTTCTCTGTTAAACTAAAACTAATATTTTATGAAAAAACTACTATTGTGGAACCTGTTTGCGATTTTATTTTTCACAAGTGCAATTGCTCAGGATATTGTGACAACACGTCCTCAGAAAAAAGCTGTTGTACTCGAAGAATATACCGGTATAAATTGCCCATTTTGTCCTCAGGGACATGCTGCTGCAGAAGCTATTGCAACATCAAATCCTAACAAAACTTTTATTGTTAATGTGCATACTGGTTATTATTCTACACCAAGTGCCGGACAACCTGATTTTAGAACTAGTTTTGGTTCCGCTCTTGAAGGCCAAATAAGTCTTGAAGGCTACCCCTCAGGGACAGTAAATCGTCACTATTTTTCTGATTTGTCAACTGGTGGAGGAACTGCTTTAAGTCGGGATGTGTGGGCAAATGCTGCACAACAAATATTCGAGGAATCATCTCCGGTTAATGTAGGAGTATCTACTGTTTATAATCCCGGAACTCGTGAGATTGTTATTACTGTCGAAGCATATTTTGTTGAAGGATTGCCATTTGGATTAAATTCTAACTTCATTCAAGTTGCAATTTTAGAATCAAATGTTATCGGATATCAGGCAGGAGCAAGCTCATCTTATAATCATAAGCATATATTGAGAGATCTTGTAACTGGTCAATGGGGCGAGGAAATTGAGAATATAGAACAAGGTACAGTAGTTACAAAAACGTATAATTATACTCTTGACGAAGAATTTGTTGCCGAAAATTGCACTGTGCTGGCTTTTATTACTGAAACTCGTCAAGAGATTATTACAGGAGCTGAAGCACCTGTGATTGATGGCTGGAATAATGGCGAAATTGAACCTGATTATGCTCGTTTGTTTGCTGATACTAACCTCGACGCTGGACAAGTTGATCAGGAATCACAGTTTAATGTTACATTAATTAATGGTCTCGCAGATGCTCAAAATGCAACATTGACTCTTGTACATGATGCTCCCGAAGATTGGACAGTAACTTTCACTGTTGATGGTAATGATTATACCGAGTCGGCTTCAATTAGCCTTTTAGGTGATGAAGTTAAAGACGTTACAATAAATGTTACTCCTGGCGAAACTGTTGGAGTTGCAAATTGTGTTCTTAGTCTTTCAAGTGAAACATATCCTGCAGAAGATGAAAAAGTAGCAGAAGTTTTTGTTGTTTCCGGAGTTGATAACCTAATTATAAATGGCTCGGGACAGAATAATAATATATCAAGTGATGATTTTACTTCTGTATATAAAAACGGATTATCAGAGGCTGGTTGCGAAAGTTATGGTGCTATTCCTGGTTCAACATTGGTGCAGGCAGCTGATTTTGGCTTACTCGAAGACGTGAAAAATATTTATATGAATGTTGGTGGAACTATCCCAGTATTAACCGTGGATCAAACAAATGTATTGACTGATTTTATTGATAATGGCGGTAATCTATTAATCGCTGGTCAAGATGTGGGATTTGATATTTTTGGTTCTGGTGCTTCCTCTGGTAGCATAACTCAAAAACTTTTCTTCCAAAATTACCTGTCAGTAAGTCTGTTGAATGATGGTGATGCACAAAACAACTCTATAAGTTCTACAGTAGATTCGGTTTATAGTGGGATTTCAGGTGTAGCTCTTTATAATGCATATTCGGGAGCCTTTGATCCTGATGCTGTTAAAAAATATGGTAACGCTCAAGAAGTGCTTTTTTATCCAAGTGGTAAAGCTGCCGCTGTTAAAAACTATAAAGGTGACGCACGAATTGTTTATTTCGCTTTTGGTTTAGAACAAGTGCAAAACGCAGATGCAAGAAACGATTTATTAGATCGTACCTACAGATGGTTTCAAGGCTGGGAGGGAAGCAATGTTGAATCGAATCGTTTAGTTGATTTGAGCATGTATCCAAATCCTGTTACTAATATTTTAACTGTCGATAGTCAGGGCGAGTTTGAATACTCTATTATTAATGTCTCGGGGCAAGTAGTTTTACAAGGAATATCAAATGGACAAATTACTACCTCAGAGCTTCCTTCTGGGTTGTACATGATTAAAGTAAAAAGCGATATTGGTGAGTCAATAAATAAATTTACCAAAGACTAAAAACTTTATTAACACAGGTGCTACTATGTGTTTTTAAGTAGCTCTTTATTATAAATGGAGTGCCGGACTAACCGGCACTTTTTTTTATCTTCTCCAAAATGATAGCTGAGTAAATTTTCAACCTCTTCCTTCTTTCTGCTTAAAGATTTTCTCTAATTCCTGTTTCGATTTTCCATCAACAAGTATTATTAAATAATCGTCCATAATAATTGTTAAATCATTTTTTGGATTTTTAAAAATCTTGTAATGCCCGTTTTCTTTTCTGCTTATACCCATTAAGATTGCATTATATTCTTTTTTTAATCCTATAAAGCTATCCATGTAGTTTTGATTTAAATACGGATTATGTTCATTTACTTTAAATTCAACCAAATCGTGATCGTTTTCATCTTTTGCAGAGGACATTATATCTTCGGTAAAGTAGGCTACATCTGGTTCAAAATTATAACTGGCAACAAGTTTTGATGCAACTTCCTGATTTGAAATGGAAAATGTTACCCCGGCTGTTTCGAAAGTGTCCTTTAATTCGGCATTATTCAATGATACAATATAATTTAAATTAGGGTATATTTTTTTTATGTTTAGAAGTCTTACTAATGTCTCGGAATCGTCATGAAAGTTGATAAATACGCTTGATGAATTTGTGATGTTTAATAACTCATAGCTTTCAGTATTTGAATAATCAGAGAAAAGAACAAAAATATCTTTTTCTCCAAATTTATTGTAAATAAGATCAATATCTTCTTTTCTATTTGTAACAACTGCGACTTTCTTGCCGCTTTCCAAAATCCACTTTGTTACATTCATTGCAAAAATGTCCCAACCAATTATTACACAGTGATTCTTCATTTTAGTGCCCATATATCCTAATTTTTTTGTTTCCATTACTTGTCGTATTTTATTTGTAAATTGGCTAATGAGTGCTCCCATTAATGCAATACTGCCTAAAACTAAAACGCTTCCAAGTATTTTTCCTAATACTGTAACAGGAACCATGTCGCCATATCCTACAGCTGCGATTGTTACAATCCCATACCAAAGGGCATCGGCAAAACTATTAATTGCAGTGTCGGGATTTTGGGATTCAACATTATAAACAGCAAATTGAAATGCCAGAAAAAACACGATTATAATTGTACCCCAAATAACCCAACTTTTAAATAATCTTGTTTTGTGGTTTTTCATTTTTGTTTTTGAGTATTACGTTTTAACTCTTTTTTGATACATGATTTTTCTCAGCATCAAAATTACTAACAAATATTATAAATTGCAATATGTTTTATTTTTATTCAATTTATTCTTTAAACTTATTTATCTTTGGCAACTTAAAAAAATATAATATGGCTTTTAGAGATTTATTATTTAGAGGGTGGTATTGGTACGTTAATAAAGCGGACAAAAATGCAGAAGTTCTTTTTATGAATTACGGTTATCATGATAAAAATGAACATATTGAATTTGATCAGGATGATGAACCTAATAGATACTCTATACAGTTGTATCATCGTCTTGCAAAATCTGTTGATCTGACTGATAAGGATATTCTTGAAGTTGGTTGCGGTAGAGGCGGTGGACTGGCTTATATAAATAAAACATTTAAGCCAAAATCAGCTTTGGGTATCGACTTGGATGCTAGAGCAGCAAAATTTGGCAACTCGTTTTACAAGTCATCAAGTTTGCGATTTGAGCAAGGAAATGCGCAGGAATTATATCTTGAAGATAACAGCAAGGATGTAGTGTTTAATGTTGAATCTTCTCATCGTTATCCTCAAATGGAAAAGTTTCTTGAAGAGGTTTATCGTGTACTTCGTCCCGGAGGATATTTTCTCATTACAGATTTTCGTTATCCAAACGAAATGGAAGAGTATCACAATCTTATCAAGAAATTTGATTTTAAACAGTTTGACGAGCAAATTATAAATCCAAATGTGGTCGCAGCCTTGGAATGTGATTCTCCACGAAGAGAGGATCTGGTTAAACGTTTATCTCCCAAATTTTTGCATAAAACTGCCTTGAACTTTGCTGGCACTATTGGCTCTCCAACTTTTGAACAAATAAAAAATGGTGATTATACATACTTTGTATATTGCTATCAAAAGAAATAGTTCGTAAATTTTGTCTGGTTTGATTATTCCATTCTTTATAAATTTTCCATAAAAGATGGTAGTCTCAATAAAAATAACCTTGTAATTATTTTAAATTTTAAATATTACAAGGTTATGTCCCAAAAATTGTCTGGTGTTATGCATTTAAATTCTGAATTTGGGTACGCTTCTTTGAATGCATTTGGTGCCTTACATTTTTTATGAGAATTCCATTTAAATTCGTATCCGTATAATATTCCATTCCTGTCTTCAACTAAATCGATCTCTTGCCTGTCGTATGTTCTCCAAAAATAATTGTTAGAGAATATACTATGGTAGTGTTGTTTTTTTAGTCTTTCGATAAAGCAAAAGTTTTCCCATAACATTCCTGCATCCATTCGTTGATCAATTGGATTAAAATTGTTTATAATGGCATTTCGCACACCGTTGTCATAAAAATAATATCGATGACTTTTGGAGATTTCTTTCCGTAAATTATTCGAATATGCTCTTACTTTTACAATTATGAATGATTTCTCAAGTAAATCCAGATAGTGCTCAACTGTTTGTTTTGCAATGCCCAATGATCTGGAAAGCTCATTTAATGAAACTTCTTTTCCTATCTGAAATGCTATCAGTTGTAAAAGATCACTGAGTTTGTCATGATTTTTAATGTTTTCCAGTTCCAGAATGTCTTTGAATAGATATGAGTTTCGCAATGTAATTAAGTATCTTTGCTTAGAATTGTAATTTAATGCATTGATGGTTTCTGGATATGTCCCGTAAATTAGATAGTTATTTAAATTTAATTGAACAGTCATTCGTCCATAAGTGTCAACTAATTCCGATATTGATACCGGAAACATAGTGTAGGTATTACATCTCCCGGTTAAAGGTTCGCCTGTGTCATTTGATAATTTAAACGAAGACGACCCGCTGGCTATAATCTTTAGCTGAGGGTTGTGATCAACTAGTAGCTTTAAGCCCCAACCGATGTTTGGTATTCTTTGTGCTTCGTCAATAAAAATGCCTGTATAGCCTCGAAAAGAATTTGTTATTTGGATTAAATCTTCGGATGATAAAATTTTGCGTACTTGCAAGTCGTCTCCTGTCCCGATAAAAAAATTGCGGAAATTTGCTTGTACATATTTATGTGATATAGATGACTTTCCAACTCGTCGTGGACCATAAATAAGACAAACTTTGCCGGGGATAACATAGTCATCTAGCTGTTTTTCGATATGTCTGCTAATCCAATCCATAGTATTATAATTTCACAAAATTACAATATATTTATTAAATTAGCAAGTTTTATTTCCAAAATTAGCCAAAAAAAGTAAATTAAATTACAAAAAATACATAAATATAGTAATTCAACTTGCCAAATTTACGTAAAAAAGGTAAGTTGACTTGCCAAATTTAGTTAAAAAAATGTTAAAATTGTTGAATGATTATTTTCCGCTATCCGAAAAATACTTCATAAATTGAGCTCGCTGATAAGCTTGAGGATTAGCAATAGTTTCTTTATTTGCAATGCCAATTATATCACTAATGGACTTAAAATTGTTGTCGTTTAAATGTTTTTCGACCTCCTGAAGCATAATTGTAATATCACCAATTCCGTTTAAATAAAGTGCAGATACAATTTGAACTGCGTTTGCACCTGCCATTAGGTTTTTAATAATTGATTTGCCATCATGTATGCCTGTTGTAGCAGCAATGTCGCAGTTTAATTTGTTCGCCAGTATTCCGGTCCATCTTAAAACCATTGCATTTTCTTCGGGCGTGCTGTAAATATAGGCTGATTCAACTTTTTGAGTTCGGATATTGATGTCGGGAGAAAAGAAACGATTAAAAAATACCATTGCGTCTATTCCGGTCTCTGATAATTTTTTCGCGAAATTTGCAAATCCGGAGAAGTAATAACTCATTTTTATGGCAATTGGAATACTTGATACCGATTTTACCGATTTAATGATGTCAAAATATGTCTGTTCTATTTCTTGTCCTGTCTTTTCTGTATCAGAAGGGAGGATAAAGATATTTAATTCCAGTCCGTCTGCGCCTGCATTTTCAATTTTTTTTGCAAAATCAATCCATTCTCCGTCAGAATCACAGTTTATGCTTGCAATTATTGGTATGCTTGTGTTTTCTTTGGCGTCTTTAATTAGCTTGAGATAATTGTTAATTTTATTTTGCTTGGTGTAAAAACCGATGTAATTTTCAACGTCCGAATAAGAATCAAAAATGTTATTCATTCTTTGACTGTCGATATCCATTAAGATTTGCTCTTCGAAAAGGGATTTGAGAACAACAGCAGCAGCTCCGTGCTTTTCAAGTTTTACAATATTTTCGACATCTTCGCTTAATCCGCAAGCTCCAACTATTATTGGATTTTTTAGTTTTAATCCCATATAGGACGTTGACAAATCTATACTCATATTTTTACTTTTTGCTGTTAATATAATTATCAATACCAATTGCTGCTTTATGTCCGTTTGCAATACCGTGAATTACATCAGGTCCCTGTATAATATCTCCACCAACAAATAGCCACTCTAAACTTGACTGGAAGTTATTATCAACGATTATTCTACCACGGTTGTCCATTTTTAGATTTTCTTTAATTTCATCAGTCAGATAAGATAAATCCATTCCCTGACCAATTGATTCTATTACCATCTCGGCTTCAAAGAAATCTTTTATGTTCTCATCAAATTTTGGATTAAACCTTCCTTCCTCGTCAAATACTGAAAGGCATTTGATAACATGTAAGCCAGTTATTTTGTCGTTTTTGATTTCAATTGACTGAGGGCCCCAACCCGGAATAATTTGAGCATTTTCTTCTCTTGCTTCAACAATTTCTTCGCGGTCGGCAGGCATAATGTCTTCAGATTCAAGTGAGGTAGCGATAACATTTACTTTGCCAAATTTCTGGTTCTGTAAACGAGCCATCGAGCGTGTGATGTCCATTGCTACATTACCTCCACCAATTACCACCACTTTTTCTGCAACAGGAATTTCGTTCCCTAATGATATTTCTCGTAACAAATCGGTGGCAAAGTGAACATCTTTATGTTCGGTTCCCGGTATTCTTGTACTTCGTCCTAAGTGAAGCCCTGTCCCGGTAAATACTGCATCAAAATCTTTGTGAAGTTGATCAAGAGTATTATCTTTTCCAATTGTTACATTGTATTTTATTTCTACTCCGAGAGATAATATATAGTTAATGTCTTTGTCAATTTGGTCGTAAGGCAGGCGATACTCCGGAATACCATAACGCATCATACCACCGGCAAGAGGAAGTTTTTCAAAAATTGTACAAGAATAACCCATCAGAGCTAAATAGTGAGCAGCAGATAATCCTGAAGGTCCGGAACCGATAATTGCTATTTTTTTACCATTTTGTTCAATTGTATCAGTACCCAGAATTTCTTTAAATCTTTCTGATGGATTTTGATCGGCAATATATCTCTTTAACCAACGAATTGAAAGAGGATCACCGGTATGTCCAACAGAACAAACTGTTTCACATTTGTGAGTGCAAATTCTGCCGCAAATTTCAGGTAAAGGGTTAGTGTCATAAAGAATACGAAGACCTTCTTCTAAATCATCGTTTCGAATTGCTCTGATATATTCCGGAATACCCATGTGAGCCGGACAAGTGGCAGTACATATTCCGCATTCAACACAACGATCGGCTTCTTTTAATGCTTGCTCTTTAGAGTATCCCTGAACAATTTCTATAAATGACTTGTCGCGATCTTCTGGATGCAATTCTTGCATATCAACTCGATTAGGATCGTAAAGGTTATAATCCGGTTTTTTCCAACCTTTTTCAGAATTGTTCCACGGTTTATCGTCCGCACCCGGTATAAATAGAAAATTGTCGGCATCTTCGTCAATCCACTTAAACTCGTTCGACATAGAAAGTGAGTTTGTTGTGCAAATATCTACACATAGAGCGCACCAACAACATCTGCCGTAATCAATTTTTGGGCGTAATCCACTATCTCCATCTTTGGTTTCGATTCCTTCAACCGGCACCAAGTCAATTGCAGCATTTTGGCAAATGTCTTCGCAAGTTCCACAACCTATACATTTATCAATTTCATTTTTATGAAAGCCTCGATATCTGTCTGCACCTTCGCGTTCGAGAGGTTTTTTTACGGTTAGCGGCTCATTTACTAAATGTTTCCAAGCAGTAAAAGGTGATAATATGTCGTTAATTTTTCCCATAGTAAATTTATTAAGTGCCTAAAGTTCAAAGTGAACTAGAGTGCCTAAAGTTATCTTTCAATTTCCGGTGGATATGTGTGCAGCGAAACCATCAGACCTGCAATATCTGCCAAATTACAGTTAATAATCATTTTTTCTAACAGCGAAACAGCATGTGTATAACTTGGACCTCTTACATTTATTCTTCTTGGATATTCCGATCCGTCAGAAACCATATAATAGCCATATTCTCCACGTGTACATTCGGCTTTAGAGTATGTTTCTCCTGCGGGAACTTTCCAATGTAAAACGTTTGGTGTTTCTGCACGAATTTCGCCTTTTTGAGGCATTTTTGCCATGATTTGACGAATCAGATCAACACTCATAAGCAAATCTCTTCTTCTTACATCGGCTCTGTTGTATATGTCCGAGTGTGTTGCTGTAACAGCTTCGAAATCTAGTTGAGGATAAACAAGATATGGATTGTCTTTTCTGACATCTAATGGTACTCCTGCTGCTCTTGCATTTGGTCCTGTGATTCCAAATTTGTATATCCAATCTTTTTCAATTATACCCATATCCACCGAACGTTTCTTGAAAACCGCATTGTTGAACATTACTCTTTC
Organism: Bacteroidales bacterium; assembly: GCA_016937855.1. GTDB lineage: Bacteria > Bacteroidota > Bacteroidia > Bacteroidales > ML635J-15 > Bact-19. The sequence continues at coordinate 29,869 of JAFGVU010000098.1, forward strand.
AACGTCTTTCATCATTTGCTCGATGAACTTGAGGTTTTCTTCCATTCTTTGTTTGAATCCTGAAGGTAATAAACCTCTTACTCCACCGGGAATAATATACATGTGATATACACGACCTCCGGTAAGTTCTTCAAATCTGTCAAGCATTGAATCTCGAAGGTAGTTTGTCCATTGTCCGATTATCCCTTGTCCAAATGCTCCGGCTTGTCCGCCAATCCACATTAAGTAGCTTGCTAAACGTGCCATTTCGAGAACCAATGTTCTAAGCCATTTTGCCGATTCGGGTATTTCGATTCCTGCAAGCTCTTCCATCGCGGATGCAAAGCAATACTCGTTAAAATCGGGTTCAGGAACAGCCACACGACAGACGATTGGGAAACATTGGATATATTTTCTTCGTTCCATTAATTTCTCGAATCCTCTGTGAAGATAACCAACATGTGTTTCGCAGTCCATTACCTCGTCTCCAAGAAGAGTAATTTCTAGCGACATGTTTCCAGTAATACCCGGGTGCTGAGGTCCGTGCCACAGTTTTAGGTATTTATGCGAGCTTAAATCGATATCAATTTTTCCTTGTTCATTCTTTTCCGGGAATAAACTTCTGTCTTCTTTAATGTTAAATAGTTTACTCATCTGGATATAATTTTTGTTTCATGTACTCTGCCGGAACATTTTTAGTTCTGCCTTCGCGAGGGAAATATGTTTCTTCGGAATAATTTTTTGTGTCAAAATCACGTCTGTATGGTGGAATCTCGTGCCAGCCTTCTAAAATAAATGGTTTGTCAACACCCGGACTACCGGGAAAATCGATTCCAAACATCTCTTTAAGCTCTCGTTGATATGTAGCCGCTTGTTCCCACAAATGATGTATCGAGAACATTTCGGCATTTTCTCTATCTATCATTACTCTAACCACAAAACTGTTTTTTGTTGTAGGATTATTAATTAGATAGGATAGCTGAAATTTGTTTTTTTCTAACCAATCAACTGCGGTAATAATGGATAAGTGTAAAAAACCTTCTTCATTTTTTAGCCTAGTGATGAAGTCAACAGCTTTATCTTTATCAACTGTGATTAAAGCCAAACTCTTATTCTGCTGCTTAAAATCACCTATTGGATATAATTCTTGTAATCTGTCAATAATTTCTTTCATTTGCTCAGATTTTACCAGTTATAATCGGGCATATCCCAATCTTTAATAATTTTTTTCTGATTTGCTTTGTACCATGCAAATTCTTCGGCATATTTATTATAGCCTTCGCCTCTGCCTTCACGAATGATTTTCTTTAATTGATCAAATCCTGCCAAGAGAGCTTCGGGACGTGGCATACAGCCGGCAACATAAACATCTACCGGGAGATAGTAGTCTAATCTGTTTATTGTATTATAACTATCCCAGTACATACCTCCGTTGATAGTGCAACTTCCCAATGCCATAACATATTTAGGACCTTGCATTTGCTCGTATGTTCGGATAACTCTTTTCAGAGTTTTTACTGATAGGTACCCGGACACAACAAATACATCGGCTTGTCGTGGAGTAGGTCGCCATTGAATTCCGTAGCGGTATGCATCAAATTTTGGTGTCATCAGTGGACGCATTTCTATTGCACCGCAACCTGTCCCAAAACCTAAAACCCATAAAGATCTACTACGCGCCCAATTTCTGAAGTTTTCTAGAATAGCAATTGAGGAGGCTTTGTGAACTTCGGGCAAATCTTCACAAAAATAATCCTGCAATGGATTTACTTCAATCGGATCTCCCTCGGGAGAATATACAATTCTTTTTTCTGTATGCTCTTTACTCATATTATTATCTCTTAAAAGAATTTAGAAACTACTACTGCTGCTACACCAATTATAAGAGGTACTCCCAAATACCATCTTACCGATTGATCAACTCTGAATCTTGGGAATGCAACTCCGACAAAAACCGACCACATATATATAAAGAAAGTCTTTATTATGAGTTCGCCCCAATTGGTTGCACCACCAAATAGTAAATTCATAAATAATATCAATTTCGCTATCGGGAATATTGCACGATTTAGTTGTAATACTCCAAGAAATCCTGAATGAAACTCTGTTGGAGGTCCAATTGGAATTTCTTGTGGTGCTAAAACAACATCAAAAGGACTACGCCCCATTGCTGCTAAAAATGCAAGAAGTAAAGCTATGCTGGCAAGTGGATTTGTAAAAAACGACCAGTTTAGTATTCCTCCTTGTTGTGCAGCAACTATTTCTGATACGTTTAAGGTATTATACTGTACAGCTAATGACAGTACCCCTAAAGTTAAGGGGAGCTCGTATGCTGTTACTTGGCTTAATCCTCTTGATACTCCAATTGCTGAATTTGGGTGCCCACTTTCTGCAGCTCCTAGTGCCATACCTAAGACTCCAAAAAATTGGAAATATAGGATTAGTAGCAAATCACCGCTAAAGGAAAAGTTTTGAAACATATTATTCCCAAAAATTACTGGAATAAACAATAACAATCCAATACCTCCTGTTAGCCTAAATACCGGTGCAATGTAATACATTATACCATGACTTATACGTGTGCGTTTTGAATAATTCTTAATGATGTCTATGTAAGGTTGATAGAAAGGAATACCGTATCTTCGACCTACTCGTGCACCAATTTTCCTGACGATTCCTTGCACTATTAGTCCATAGTTTAAAACTATAAATATTGTGAGAAGTGCAAATAATATCTGTTTAATTAATGGGTCCATTAAAATCCTCCAAATGATATTAAGTAAATAACTAAAATGAATGCCACTATATGTATTAGGTAAGACTGAGCATTACCATTGTAGATTTTGGTGAATTTGTCAGATACTGAATGTGCTCCTTCGTCAACTCTATGCCAGAAGTTTGTAATTCCAGGAGCAACTAAAAAACCTATAGCTTTTTTATATGGAGCAAAAAAGTTAAATGCATAATGTGTTGTTTCTGGTAGGAAAGGTCTTTCTGCTGCATAACCGATGTTAAATTGCTTAACTTTTTTGGCATTACGATTCATAAACACCAACCATCCAAAAACTATTGCAAAAACTCCGACAACAATAAACATTACAGTTTTACCATTCCAGTATCCAAGAGCAGTTGTTGCCATTTGTCCATCCCATGTTATTGCTCCATCAGGGAAATATGGCATAAGCATATCTCCAATAGGTTTTAAAAGTGAATTTGGTAACATCGAGAATAACATGATAACCATTAAAATTGCATATTGTGGAACTAAAATCCAGAAAGGAGCTTCTTTAACATTTCTATGTTCATCTTTTGGTTGGCCAAGGAAAATGCTGTGAATTAGTCTAAAGCAATATAAGAAAGCAATTATTCCAGAAAAGAATAGAACTGCACCTTGTAAAAACCATTGTTTTTCTACTACTGCCTGAAAAAACAACCATTTGCCGGCAAAACCTGTTAATGGAGGAACGCCTGCCAAAACAATAATTCCAATTAAAACCGATATGAAAGAAAATGGCATTTTCTTGATTAACCCGCCCATTTTGTACATGTCTTTTGTCTTTAATCTCCAGACAACACCCCCAATTGCTAAGAAAAGTAGCGCTTTAAACATAAAGTGAGTTACTGAGAACGAAATTGCCGTTAACCAACCAAGGTGTGACATTAATGAAAGCCCAAAGAGAACATATCCCAAAGCACCAATACTTGAGTATGCAAGTAGTCGTTTTGCATCTTCTTGAAAAGCAGCCATCATATTTCCCATTAAAGCTGTAATAACACCAACCCAGCTAAGAATATATGCAAAACTGATATTACCAATAAATTGTTCTCCCATTGCAAGGAATAGCATTATCAAACCAAATACTCCGGCTTTTAATAATATTGCGGACACCATTGGAGACACATCGGCTTCTGCTTCGGCATGAGCACCGGGCAACCAAATATGAAGACCGATTGATGCTGTCTTTGTCATAAACCCGATTGCTAATAATCCAAATATCCATGGGGCATATAACTCTATGTTCGATAAAATGCCAATCGAAATATCCGGTTTGCCAATGGCCGCAAGACCAAATCCTGCAAGAATCAGATAAGCACCACCAATTGAGAATAAAATGTAACTTAATGCGTGTTTAATCGATTTTTTGCCCCTGAGAATCAGAAAGTAAGAACCAATAGTCATTAGTTCCCAGGCAAAAAAGAATTCTAAAGTAGTTGTAGCTTCAACTAAACCAATTAGTCCGGCAAACATCATTAACGCAAACGGATAAAAACCCTGACGCTTGCCCTTATATGCATAACCAGCTATTAGTGTCAATATACCACCAATAATAAAGATGGCAGCAAAGATGACTTGAAGCTCGTTGTAGGATTCGTAGTTGAAGTAAAAGTAAGCTGCCATTGCTGCAATTGCAAGTGTATTCTTGATAAATACGGGTAGAAATTCGATAAATGCAAATCCTAATGCTACAGCCAAAGGTAGATAATTGATTAAACTTGCATAAGGATGCTCGCTACTTACGTAATAACCTGCACCAAAGGCTGCTGCTGCAAATAATAATAATGGTATGATTTGATGAATTTTTGCTTTCAGTTTTGTTTCAATTATAATATCATTCTTTACTGCATATCCCAGCCATCTAAACATGTAAACAACCTCAAAAAATGATCCTATCAAAACGGCAAATATCCATATAAAGTTTTTTGTTTCTGCCAGATGCATAACTAATTCCCATTTGCCAAAGAATCCCGGAAACGGAGGAAGGCCGGTTAAAGCAAAAATAAAAACTCCGAAAAGCACAAGCAACAACTTGTTGCTTCTTAATACTGACCAATTTTTGATGGACTCTTGTTTGACAATTCCTGCAATCCAGAATAATCCTGATTTTGCTAGGAAATGACTTATTAGTATTGAAATAACAATAAAATATGTGTATTCTCCAATTACAGAAGAAATACCGATAACTGCTGCCAATAAACCAATTTGAGAAATAGACGAATAGCCTAACATCCTGTTTGGATTATCTTGACGCATTCCCATTAAATTTGAGAATACAAAAGTAATAATACCGATTGCAGCAATTAAAAATTGTAAATTCTCAGGGGCAAAAGGCAATAATTTCATTAAAACAAAAACTGTAGCTGTTGCATAAGCAGAAGATAGGAGTGAACTAACTCCACTCTCGGCTGATGAGTAAACATCTAATCCCCAACCATTTGCCGGAAAAGGTTTCATCTCAAGTACAATTGCAATCATTAAAAAGAAAATCGCTATCGAAAGACCTTTTGCTGCTTCTAGATTTTGGGTTAAAATATGATCGATGTTTAGTGATCCTGCATAGTTGTAAATAAATGCAATTCCTAATAAAAGCAATCCGGAGATAATCCCTGTTGCTATCATAAACTTAAACCCTGCCGATATACTTTTTGTATTTTGTGTTAAGACTATTAAACCTGCAACAGCAATACTGCTTATCTCGAGGAAAACAAAGAGGTTAAACAAATCGCGCGTCATTACTACTACGTTTAATCCCATTATAAGCATTAGTAAAGCAATAAATGAATTTTTACCTGCAGCTTTTAGTCGGTCAAACATATATAATCCACCAAATAAGCCAATAGCATTTATCATCATAGTGAAAAGAGCTTCTTCTTTACCCATCATAAGGTTAATAGAGAAAGGTGGCTTAAATGCTGTTGTAAATATGTGGTAAGTTTCGATATCAGCAGTAACGAAATTATAAAACCATTGTGCAGAAACCAGAGTAGTAAAACCGAGCGCTAAAAGACTCAGAATTCCGGCGATATTTTCTGACTTTTTCCCAATAAAACCGAGTGAGAATGAAATTCCCAACAATACGGCTACAATATAAATCGGATCTACCATTTTGTGTCTTTATAATCGTTAATAAGTAATGATTTTTTTTCTTTGTGCATTTTTAAGGCATAAACCAATAGTAATGCAGTAACTCCCAAACCAATAACAATTGACGTAAGTACAAGTGCTTGTGGTATAGGGTCAACTATCTTTTCTGCAGTGTTAGTCTGTAGTTCTGTGGTGTCAAGAATAGGAGCAGTTTTATTTCTAATGTATCCAATAACTACCAGAATTACATTTAATCCTGTCTCAAATATTGTAAATGATACAATGATTTTGAGGATGTTTTTTTGGGAAAGCATACCCCAAATTCCTATTAAAAGCAGGATAAATCCAACTGCAAGACTGATTTGTTCAATTCCAATGTTTTGCATTATTCTTCGTTTTGAATTTCTTTTAAATTTCCAATAATTCCAGTTAGTTCGGTTCCAACTTTAAGTCCTATAAGTATGTATATAACAGGTACGGCTCCTGCACTAAGTATTGTCCCAAAAGTACCGAGACTCATAATTTGATTGTCAAGGAATCCTGCTGCCAGAAAAACTCCAAGTAAGCCAATAATAACATAACTTAAACCGGAAAATGATTCGATAATTGACAATACTCTGTGATTAAGAGCCGGACGTGGCAATGCAATAAGCATCAAAACAAATGCTGAGGCAATTATTGCTCCTCCCTGAAATCCTCCACCCGGAGTTAGATGCCCGTTAATAAAAACATAAGCTCCCAGCAAAATAATAATAGGGACTAGTATTTTTGCACCTGTTCCGAGTATCTCGCTGTAACGAATTACTATTTGATTTTTACTGTGTTCCTCGTTTCTGATTTTTAGGAAAAAACCAATTATGGCTGCAGAAAGAAAAAGTATCGAGACTTCTCCAAGGGTATCTAAACCCCTGTAAGTAACAACAACCGCTGTTACAAGATTGGCTGCACCAACTTCTTCTTTGCCATTATTTGCATAATGCTCTGCAACTGGTCCAAGTTTCTCTTTTGGAGTATAATCCACAAAAATGCTCAGCATTATTGCAGCTAATCCAAGTATTAAAATTAGTATAAGACTATTCCTCAACATGTTTGTGTTTTTTTATTTTATTAAGAACATAAAAGAAAATAAAAGTTGTCAAACCACTTCCGATTGCTGCTTCGGTTAATGCAACATCAGGTGCTGCTAAAAGCAAATACAAAATAGAAGCAATAAGACTTACACCACCGGCAGAAAGTATCGCAATGGTTATCTTTTTATGATGTATGGCAACAACTGACATTGTTATCATAACTACACCAAGAACTGCCGAAATTATTATCCATATCATAAGCTTATTCTTTGCTGTTGTTTATATCATCTTTTTCTTCCACTCCATCATCGGCAAGTTGGTCGATAATGGTTTTGTCGGAAAGTTTTATTTTGCGAAAATGTGCTGCTCGTGCTAAAACATGAGAGGAAATCGGATTTGTAATCAATACAAATAATATTAATATCACCAATTTTCCTGTCCAATCAGGATTTAATAAGATGATTCCCAATAGTGTTAGCATTGTTCCAAGAGTTGAAGCCTTTGTGCCTGCCTGTATTCTGTTAAATAGGTCGGGCATTCTTACTAATCCTAAGGCTCCAAGAAATAAAAATATGGATCCTAATAGCACTATTATCGCACCTATAAGTTTTAATGTTTCCATTTATAACGATTTTTCCTTGTATTTTGAAATAATTATTACTCCCAAAAAGCTTAACAGCCCATAAACTATAGCAACGTCAATGTAAATCATGCGTTCGGTTAAATACGTGATTATCCCGATTAAACCAATCATTGAAATTGTCATCGTGTCAAATGACGCAATCCTATCAAATGTTGTAGGGCCTTTTAAAAACCTATACATAGATAACAATACTGCTAAAAGTATTATTATTGCCGAAATATTTAATAACTGATCAACCATATATCTCTTTTAAATATTTTTCAAATTTTTTAACTATCGAATTCGTAGCCGTCTCAATATCTTTACCCTCTACATTGATCCAATGAACATATATATACTCATCTCGTATATCAACACTCAGTGTGCCGGGTGTTAAGGTTATCGAGTTAGCCAATATCATCCGACCAAGCTCCGTGTTTAAAACTGTTTTTACTTTAACAATGCCCGGATTTATTGGTAACTTTGGACTAATTACACGTATCGCAACATCTAAGTTCGATTTAATCAACTCAATCATAAATACAAAAAGATAAGCAATCGAATAAAATAGTGATTTAGGACTTAATTTTATCTGACTAAATACTGAACACTTGGTGCAAAATATTAGAGCTATCAAAATCGAAACTGCTGCACCTATAATTAATAATACAGGCTCATAGGAATTGTTTAATAATACCCAAACGGAAAACAAAACAATGGTAATTATAAAAAACGATTTAATTTTCATTGAAGTAAATTTTAAATCTTGTTATTAATTTAACAATGCAAAAATACAGAAATCATGCTTAATTATCCGTAAAGATAAGCAAAACAATGATTTAGATTATAAAGAACATTGATTTAATTTTAAAAATCTTTGTTTTATTTGAAAAATAGATATACTTTTATTTTTTTATTAACATAAGTTAATGTAAATAGTAACTATGGATAGCGATTTTAATAACAAAAACTGTGTTGAATGCAATGAAAAGTCGTTGTGTTTTAATAAGTTGACAGAAGAAGAATTGTTGGCAATAGATAAAGATAAGGTTGTCCTAAAATACAAAAAAGGTGAAATTATTGCCAAGCAAGGCGCGTATATCCCTCAAATTTTGTTCCTTCAAAAAGGGCTTGTTAAAGTTTATAAAGAAGTAAACGATAACGAGAATTTAGTGCTTACAATTTTCCCAAGTGGTAGTTTAATTGGGTTGCCATCGTTGTACAGCGTATCGAAAATGGAATACACAGTTTCTGCTTTGATTGAATCTGTTATTTGTGCTATGGATAAACAATTGTTTGAAAAGTTTATTAAGCAAAATGGCGAATTTGCAGCTTCTGTAATCAGTAATATGAATAATTGCTTGTTATATAATTTTGATAAAATTATTTCGCTTACTCATAAGCAAATGAACGGACGACTTGCAGAGGCAATTCTGTTTTTGTCTGATGTAATATATAAATCAGACGAATTTGAAATGGTTTTGTCAAGAAAAGACCTGGCAGAGTTTACCGGAATGTCTGTGATGAGCGTTGTTAGAGGAATTAAGGACTTTAAAGAAAGTATGATTATTTCTGATGAACATGGAACTATCAAGATACTAAATCGTGAAAAATTAATGAAAATTTCTGTAACTGGATAAAACTCTTATTTTTTGCAATTATTGAGCTGGAATTTATGGTGATAAAATATTGAATGGTGCAACATACCCTATGCTATGATAATGTTTATCTCGCAATAAGCTTATTTCTCGAAAAATACTTGAAAAATTACACAAAAAAATCTTATTCGCTTTTTTTTACGTTTGCATGTCCTAAAAACCGGACGATGGAAAGTTAACCCCAAATTATGAATTAGGAGTTTAGTTTAAACGAACTAATGATTTAGTTGGGGTTAACTCTCGACTACGTCCAAAAACAGTTGAAAGATTCGCATTTACATTGTAATGCGTAATCGGAGAAAAAAAACGATCTGAATGTTGACTTTACATTGCCGACAAAAACATTTATCGTGAAATAAAATTAATCAGGCAATGTAAACGTCTATTAAAAGAATTCAATCCCTTTTAACTCCATTGCCTGCAAATTCTATCATTATGCAATTATTCATTAAATTTTATTTGGCAAAAATGGTTTTATTTGTTTATTTTTCTAATTTTACATTAATTACTAAAAGAATGATTGTTTTATGAAAGAAAAACCATGTTTAAAGGAAAAACTTCGTTATAGATTCGATAATCTAATGAGCAAAGGTCCGGGGGCTATGATAGGTTTGTTGGGTGTTTTGTCATTAATAGTTGTTGTTATTGCCGGAAGTGTTTATTGGGGTTTTAAACTAAGTGATCAGGGCAGTGAGCCAATGGGTATTTTCGAAGGGCTTTGGCAAGGACTGATGCGTGCGATGGATCCAGGAACAGTTGCCGGTGACGTGGATTGGGTTTTTAGGATATTTGGACTTGTAATTACCTTAGGCGGTATATTTATTTTATCAACTTTGATTGGTGTTTTAGGTTCGGGAATTGAAAGTAAGTTAGATGAGTTGCGCAAAGGGAAAAGCAAGGTGCTTGAAACAAATCATACATTAATATTAGGATGGAGTAGTAAAATATTTACAATAATTTCGGAGCTTTCAATTGCCGGAGAAAATCAAAAAAGACCTCGAATTGTCGTGCTATCCGAGATGGATAAAGTTGAAATGGAAGATGCAATCAGAGAGAAAGTTCCTGATATTAAAAACATGAAAGTTGTTTGTCGTAGTGGTTGTCCAAACGATTTAGATAATCTTGCAATTGTCAATCCTCACGATGCAAAATCAATAATAATTTTATCTCCCGAAGATGGAGACGCCGATTCTCAGGCAATTAAAACAATTCTTGCAATTACAAACAATCCAAATCGCAAAAAGGAGCCATATCATATTGTAGCTGAGATTAAAGACGAGAAGAATCTTGAGGTTGCAAAAATGGTTGGAAAAGATGAGGTGGAACTTATCCTTACCGACGATATTTTTGCTCGTATTATGGTGCAGACATCGCGTCAAAGTGGATTAAGCCTTGTCTATCAGGAACTTATGGATTATGATGGTGACGAAATGTATTTCGGTTATGAAAAATCCCTCGTCGGTAAAACATTTGCAGATGCAATTTTTGCTTATGACTCTTCGTCGGTTATGGGCTTACAATATAAAGATGGGAAAGTAGAAATGAATCCTCCAATGGATTATGTTATAAAAGAAGGCGATCAAATTATTGCAGTAACCGAAGATGATGATGCAATGGTATTGTCGAATCGTACAAATTTTAATATTAGTGTCGATGCTATCGTTGATAGAGAAGAAGAAAAAGCAGGTGCAGAGCGAACACTTATCCTTGGATGGAATCTAAGAGGTCCAATTCTGGTTCGAGAACTTGATGAGTATGTTGCTCCCGGGTCATATATTAAAATTGTATCAAATTATGATTTCGACAACCTAGCAATGTCTGAGATGCTTGAAGGATTAAAAAATACAAAAGTAGAATACTCTGTTGGTGAAACTACTGCACGTGAAGTGATTGATGGTCTTGATGTTACCTCTTTTGATAATGTGCAGGTGCTATGTTATGATGATAAACTCGATATTCAGGAGGCAGACTCACTTACATTGATAACGCTACTGCATTTGCGTCGTATATCTTCTGAGAAAAACAAGGACATAAAAATTGTTAGCGAAATGCTCGATATTAAGAATCGTGATTTGGCAGCTGTTACTAAAGTGGACGATTTTATTGTGAGCGATAAACTGATTAGTTTGTTGATGAGTCAAATATCTGAAAATAAGCATCTAATGCGCGCATTCGAAGATTTGTTGCAATCAGAGGGAAGTGAAATATACCTAAAACCTGCCGAGAATTACGTCAAACTTAACACGAAAGTAAACTTCTTTACTTTAGTCGAATCTGCAAGGCGAAAATCACAAGTAGCAATAGGATATAAGATTGCAGCAGATGCTCATGATGTTGATAAAGGATTTGGTGTGGTGGTCAATCCTGATAAAAATAAAATTGTTGAGTTTTCTGAAGATGATAAAATAATTGTCTTAGCTGAAGATTAATTATGAATAAATTATTTGTCATTGTCTTGTTTGTTTCATTTGGAATTTTTGCTTTTGCTCAAAGCGATACACTGCCAGATATATTGACTGTTATTCACTCACGCAAAAGTGTTCGCAATTACACTGAAGAGCTAGTTAGCAGAACTCAACTAAAAGTATTAGTGAAGGCAGGAATGGCTGCCCCAACTGCAATGAATAAGCAACCATGGTTTTTTGTAGTGATTGATGACAAGGAAATCCTTAGCACACTGGCAAATAAAATGATGTTTGGAAATATGCTTAATTATGCTTCGGCTGCAATTGTTGTTTGTGGTGATATGAGAAATGTCACTGATGCACTACCAAAGTTTTGGGTCCAGGACTGTTCTGCTGCTACTCAAAACATTTTACTTGCTGCCGAAGGAACCGGTTTGGGAGCTGTTTGGATTGGAGTTTATCCAAATAAAGTTGCCGTAAAAAAAGTGAGAAAACTATTGAATCTTCCAAAATATATCGTACCTTTAAACATAATTTCGATTGGTTATCCTGATGGTACTGATAAGCCTAAGGATAAATGGAATGAAAACAAAGTGATTTGGAATAAATGGGAGTAATTTTAATTGTAAAAAAATATTTATATGAAAATTAGATTTATAGGAGCAACTAGAGAAGTAACAGGAAGTAAACACTTAATAACTACAGAATCCGGAAAGAAGATTTTATTTGATTGCGGAATGTTTCAAGGTAAAGGTAAGGAAACTGACTCTTCGAACAGAGACCTAGGGTTTGAGCCGCGTGAAATAGATCATATAATACTAACGCATGCTCATATCGATCATTCAGGCTTAATACCTTATTTATATACTCTTGGGTTCGAAGGTTCGGTTATATGTACAGATGCAACACGAAATTTGTGTTCGTTAATGTTGCCCGACTCCGGATTTATTCAAGAACACGATATTAAATGGTATAACAAAAAGCTTATTAAAAAAGGTCTCGCTCCGGTAAAGCCAATTTATACTCACGAGGATGCAGTAAAAGCTATGAAACTATTCATTGGAGTAGCTTTAGATCGAAAATTTAAAATAGATGATAATATTAGTGTTAAATTTACAAACTCGGGTCACATGCTCGGAAGTGCTGTTGCAAATCTAAGTGTTTTTGAAAACGGAAAAGTTACTAATATTGCATATACAGGAGATATTGGCAGACCTACAAATCGTATTGTTAAATCACCGGCTCCATTTCCTCAGGCAGATATCCTGATTACCGAATCTACCTACGGAGATAGAATTCATGATCCACATCACGAATCTGAAGATGCACTATTGCAAGTAGTTGTTGATACTTGTGTTAAAAAAGGCGGGAAACTTATTATTCCTTCTTTTAGCGTTGGACGGACTCAGGAAATTGTGCTTTCGCTTAATAATTGGTTTAATGAAGGGCGTTTGCCACATATCGATATTTATGTGGATAGTCCATTGTCTGTTAATGTTACCGAAGTCTTTCGAATGCACCCCGAGTGCTATAATAAAGACTTGCGCGAAGTAATGGAGACCGACCCCGATCCGTTTGGATTTGAAAAATTGCATTATATCAAGCATGTTAACGACTCAAAAAGATTAAACAAAACTAAAAAACCTTGTGTAATTATTTCAGCTAGTGGTATGGCTGAAGCTGGTCGTGTAAAACATCATATTGCTAATAGTATCGATGACCATAGAAACACTATTTTAATGGTGGGATATTGTGCACCTACGACTTTAGGGGCAAGATTGCAAAAGGGTGACGCAAAGATATCTATTTTCGGACAAGAACATTACATAAATGCTGAGATTAAAAGACTCGAATCATTCTCCGGACATGGCGATTATACCGAAATGGCTGAATTTTTAGAGTGTCAGAATAAAGATGAATTGCAGAAAATATTTCTTGTTCATGGCGATTATGATGCAGCAGAACACTATCGGAATTACTTGTTAAAGAAGGGGTTTGAAAATATTGAAATTCCTCAGCGTGACGATGAAATAGAGATTTGAGACTAAGCATTTTCACAATTAAATGTTAACTTTTTTATGCAAAAAGTATTAATTCTGCTCGATGACGTAAATGAGTGGAAACCGTTTTATCAGACCAAAAGCATTCTTAGTGTCTCTGACTATTTGCAGCTTAAGACTGTTGGCGATGATACAAAAATTGTAATTAATCTTAGTAATAGTCTTAAGTACAATGAACAAGGTTATTATTGCTCATTGCTTGCTCAGGCTCGCGGACATAGAGTTATTCCCGGAGTTGAGGTGCTAAATCGAATAGACTCTGGATCAGGCATGCGACTCGATAGAAATTTACAAAAATTATTTTATCATTGGATGCAAAAAAATGCTCCCGATTCCGACAAGTATAATTTAAAAGTTTACTTTGGAAACTGTGTGGAAAAAGGTCTTGAGAAAATTGCCAGATATGTTTTTGAGAACTATCCTGCACCAATTCTGGAGGTTTTGTTGAGTAATCGATCATCAAATCCAATTGATAGTATAAATATTATTAAACTAAATGATTTGTCGGATGGCGAGCAAGATGCTTTTGCAGAAACACTCGATTATTTTAATAAAAAAGTTTGGAGAAACCCTAAACTCCCTAAATCCACAAGATACAGTCTTGCCATATTTCATGATCCGAACGAAGTGCTGCCCCCAAGTGATGGTCGGTCACTTAAAAAGTTTGTGCAGATTGCAAAAAAAATGAATATTTACGCTGAGCTAATAACCGAAGAAGATATCAATAGGCTGATGGAATTTGATGCATTGTTTATTCGCTCTACAACATCGCTTAATCATATCACTTACAATTTGGCTTTAAAAGCGAAACTGGCCGATATGGTTGTCATTGATGATCCACTGTCGATAATTCGTTGTACTAATAAAGTTTATTTGAATGAACTTTTAAATAAAGCTAAAATTCCTGCACCAAAATCAAAACTAATTTTTAAATCCAGTTTAGCTGATTATAATGAGGTTGTAGAGTTTTTAGGATCGCCTTTTGTCGTAAAAATACCCGATGGCTCATTTTCTCATGGAATTAAAAAGGTTAAGAATCAAATCGATTATGAAACTGTGCTAAATGAACTCTTTAGTGCATCATCAATTGTTCTTGCTCAGGAGTTTATTCCAACTGATTACGATTGGCGGATTGGAGTGCTGAATGGTGAACCTCTTTATGCATGCAAATATTTTATGGCGCGTGGCCATTGGCAAATTTACTATCATTCAAAATCCGGAAAAAGTCGTTGTGGCAATGTTGAGACTGTCCCAATTTACAAAGTGCCACAAACAATTATTAAAACTGCTGTTAAAGCAAGTTCGTTAATTGGTAAGGGCTTGTATGGTGTCGATTTAAAAATGATAAATAATAAGGCTGTAGTTATCGAAATAAACGATAATCCAAGTATTGATTATGAAATAGAGGATGCTATTCTGGGAGATGAATTATACTACAGAATTATAAACCATTTTGTCAGAGTCCTCGAAAAAAAACATAATCATTATGAATAAGTTGATTTTGCGCAAGGCCAAACCACAGGATTTAGGCTCAATGTTAAAAATTGAACAGGAGAGTTTTGGAATAGATGCGTTTAATAAATCTCAGATTCGATATTTAGTCAATCGTGCAAATTCGGAATGTTTAGTATGTGAAATAGAAAATAAGATTGTTGCTTCAATGATTTTACTACGAAGAAAAAACTCAAGTGTCTTAAGACTATATTCGTTAGTTGTTAGCCCTGGTTTTAGAGGCTTGGGTATAGCTAGAATTTTGTTAGATAATGCTACAAAAATTGCGATTGATAATAATATGAATGCTATTGTGTTGGAGGTTCGAATAGATAATATCCCTGCAATAAAACTATACGAGAAAAAAGGCTATTCAAAAATTAAAATACTTCCAAATTATTACAAAGACGGTAGTGATGGATTGAGGATGGTATTACATAACCTCAGGAACTTCGATTCCTAATAAATTCATGCTGAATTAATAGCTTTTACAATTTGCTCAAAGAGGTTAAGAAAGGTATTATAAATATTTTATTATAAAAAATCACCTTTTTGGGTGATACTCTTACTTTAGCTTAAGAAATATTTTTGCAATGGATGTTTATCATTAAAAACCATTGTATATGAGTAAATATTTCTTTATAGAATTAATAATTTTAATATTCTGTCAATCAGTCTTTTCTCAAGCAAAGATCACGATTGACTCAAGTTATATTGTGTACAATGGGGGAACAACTTTTGATCCGATATATATCAATGTAAGTAATGGTAATTCGGATGCTATCAGCAAGTTGTCGACAGGGTTCATCATTTCATCAAATGAATATCAGTATTTAAACTGGCATATTGGAACAAATACAGGAACATATGAGTTCCCTTTTGGAGCGAATGGAATTTATACACCTGTTGAGCTTAATGTTTCTACATCTGGTGTAGGACCAGGAGTTCTGTCTGTCTCTACATGGTATTCAGCAGGAAATACAGACTTGCCTGACGGTGGCTATTCTTTATGTATTGATGAAAGCAATGTAGTTGATAGATTCTGGACCATTGACTTTAAAGACTATCTCACTAATCCTATAATGGATGTGAAACTACACTATAATGTCAATGAGCTTGATGGGAATTTGGAATCAGATTTACTTGCTCAATCAGGAGACCTCTCATTATCTTGTACATGGAATGCTGGGAGAGGTTATATAAATGAAAATGATAATTACATTGAATTAAAAGGTATTTCAAAAGATGGACCATGGATAATTTCATCAGAGATTAATACATTACCAATAGAAATGCTTTCGTTTGATGCTTTTTGGAGCACAGAAGAAGCAAATGTCGTAAATATCGAGTGGCTTACAAGTACAGAGACAAATAATGAATATTTTCTAATTGAAAGAAGCCTAGACGGTCAAACTTTCTTGCCAATTGGAGTACAAGAATCTCAAGGCAATTCTAAAAATGGCTCTTTTTACACGTTTCAAGATTTAAACCCACCACAAGAGGGTATAATATACTATCGTTTAAAGCAATTTGATTTCGATGGGACATCAAGTGAAAGTGAAATAATTTCATTGGAATCATCCACAAAAAGTGTTGAATTTACAGTATATCCAAATCCTTCAAATAAATATTTTAACATAAATATTCAATCAAATCAAGAAGATATCTTTCAATTATTACTTTTCGATTTAACGGGTCGAATTATTTATTCTAATAGCATTAGTGTGTCTGGTTTTGAAACATCACATACCATAGATGCATCAGAAATACCTTCAGGGACATATGTCCTTCAAATAACATCACAGAAAAGGACTGAAATTATAAATGAGATTTTAATCAAAACAGATTAGTATTATGAAAAGAATTGTTTTTTTTATTGCATTTTTCTTAGCAGCAATAAGTGTAGCTTACACACAGGGAGTAGGAATAAATTCTACTGGATTAACAGGTGACAGCTCAGCAGGGCTAGATATTGATTTTAATAATAAAGGTATATTGATACCAAGGGTTTCTTTAGTGGATATCTATGATAATTTCACTATAAATACACCTGCAAATAGTTTATTGGTTTATAATACCTCAACTTCCGGCTTTGCACCGGACAATGTAGTTCCGGGCTTTTATTTCTGGAATGGAATGAATTGGGAAAAGTTGCTTTCTGGGGATGATAAGAAAGTTACTGAAAGCGATTTGACTAATCATCAGGGAGCAATTGAAATAACAGAGAGTCAAATTATAGATTTAGGTAGTTACCTTGAAGTGGAAAGCGATCCAAGAGTGCCTGGAGGCTCTCAGCCGGGCGAAATGCAATACTATGATGGTTCCGAATGGATTACTGTTGCTCCGGGTAAAAATGGTCAGACTCTTACAATAGTAAATGGAGTTCCAACATGGGCTAGTCAGCACTCAGTTAACGAAGTATACAATTCTGTTACCGGAAGAACATGGATGGACAGAAACCTTGGTGCAACACAAGTTGCAACATCAAGTACAGATCAAGCTGCTTATGGATATTATTACCAATGGGGTAGAGCAAACGATGGACATCAATTATATTTTTCAGATACAACAAGGACATTAAGCCAGACTGATGAACCGGTACATAGTGATTTTATTATTGCTGCTAATATGGTGGGTGATTGGTATTCAACAGGCAATGATAACCTTTGGCAAGGAGTCAATGGGAAAAATAATCCTTGCCCAAGTGGTTATAGAATACCAACTATAACAGAATGGGAAGCAGAGCGCCAAACTTGGACAAGCGATAATTCTAACGGAGCTTTTGCTTCTCCTTTAAAATTGTCATTGCCTGGTTATAGGAGCTATTACGATGCCTCTTACAGTAATATTGGATCTTTAGGTTATTATTGGGCCAGTACACCCGATGGAACATCTGCCTTTAATATTGTAATATATAGTGGTGGTGTAGTTGTTAGCCCATCATTGAGGGCAGAAGGTTATTCTGTTAGGTGTATTAAAAACTAAATTCTCTAACCTCATTTATTTTAATCAAAATCACCATTTTAGGTGAGGGTTAAAGCCAGTTGCCCCAAGTATCTTTGTATGTATAAAAAAAATAATTATGAAAAAATTAGTAATTGCATCAGCTTTCTCAACACTTGCAATTTTTGGAATTGCACAAGAAGCATCACCTCGGGTTATTGCCAACTCGGGCGATAGTTTCTCACAATCTAATGCTCAAATATCTTTTACAATGGGAGAACCAATAATAGAAACACAAAATAGTGGAACATCAATACTTACACAAGGATTTCATCAGACTCAATTACAGGTCACAATTTTTGACCAGTTTGGTGTTAATATAGATAATATTGAACTGTTTCCAAATCCCACTCAAGACCAGGTTAATATTACTTTTCAGAACGATGCTCCAATATCTGTAAATTATACTTTGTACGACGATATTGGTAGAGTACTTCATAGTGATGAGACATTCGTTTCTTCGTATGAAAAGATGGAATACGACTTAAGAGACTATGTTCCTGGAGTTTATTATATCCAGCTAATAACGGATAATGGAAAAACTAATAAAACTTATCAAATTATTAAACATTAAAACAATTAATTATGAAAAGAACTTTTGCTTTTATTTTTTGCACAGTATTGTTTTTCTCTGCTTTTGCACAGAGCCCTGAGAGTATGACATATCAAGCTGTGGTGCGTGATGCTGTAGGTAATATACTGCCAAATCAGCCTGTTGCCTTTAAATTTAGTATTCTCAATTTAGGAATTGTAGAGTATTTGGAGGTACATTATACCTCAACTAATAATTTTGGTCTGGTAAATATTACTATTGGACAAGGCAATGTGCTAAATGGAAATTTTTCTTTATTGGATTGGAAAAACAATCAATATGATTTAAAAATAGAATTAGACGAAAATGGAGGGGCTACTTATACTGATATGGGAACAGTCCCTTTTCATAGTGTCCCATATGCTTTGCATGCAAAAACAGCAGATAATGTGGATGATGCAGATGCTGATCCAACTAACGAGCTTCAGGATATATCTTTGTTAGGTAATGATTTGAGTATATCTAATGGCTCAACTATTGATTTGACAACCCTAAATACCGATAATCAAACTCTTTCCGTTTCTGGTAATGAGCTAAGTATTTCAGATGGTAATACTGTGATTTTATCAGATAACGTAGATGATGCAGATTCTGATCCAACCAATGAAATAGAATTGCCGGCTACAGCAGTTGTTGGTCAGATAATTACTTGGGATGGGTCATCGTGGGTAGCTCAAAACTCAGGCTCTGGCTCCGATAATTGGGGAACTCAGGTCGCACAAACCAATTTTACTATTTCGGGAGACGGAACTTCCTCAAGCCCACTTGGTCTTGCAAGTCAAGGGGCTAGTAGCGGTGAATCACTAAAATGGGATGGTTTAGCATGGGTGCCTTCAACCGATAATGTTGATGATGCCGATAATGACCCAACCAATGAAATAGAATTGCCTGCTTCTGCGATTGTTGGGCAGGTAATTACTTGGGATGGTTCATCGTGGGTAGCACAAAACTCAGGCTCTGGATCAGATAATTGGGGAACTCAGGTTG
>JAFGVU010000099.1 GCA_016937855.1 Bacteroidales bacterium
TCCAAGATGGTACGATTATAAGAACTCTGTTTCACCTTCCCACCTAACAAATCTTACGTTTCAATTCCAAGATGGTACGATTATAAGTCCTCAATAAATTCTTCCCTTGTATCATAATCTTTGTTTCAATTCCAAGATGGTACGATTATAAGAGTCCCTTATTCCCCGAAATTGCTTTACCTAAAATTAGTTTCAATTCCAAGATGGTACGATTATAAGATTGTTCATATGCCCATAATTTTTTTGTTTCATCTTCGTTTCAATTCCAAGATGGTACGATTATAAGAAAGCTCACTACAAATTTCAGTCATTGCATAAGAGTTTCAATTCCAAGATGGTACGATTATAAGTAAAATCTACGTGCCTGTTCAATTTTGTCTGCAGAGTTTCAATTCCAAGATGGTACGATTATAAGAACATGATCCACTTTTCAAACAAAAGCTTTTCGTCGTTTCAATTCCAAGATGGTACGATTATAAGCCGTATTGGCAATAAATGAGCTGTTTCGTTACAAATGTTTCAATTCCAAGATGGTACGATTATAAGTCTTCAATAATCTTATATAGCTCAGCTCTTGAAAAGTTTCAATTCCAAGATGGTACGATTATAAGTTAAACCTAGTTCTTTTTTTGCAGCTTCAACTTCCTCGTTTCAATTCCAAGATGGTACGATTATAAGACCCACTCCGACCCACAAAAACAACCAGTTCACTTCGTGTTTCAATTCCAAGATGGTACGATTATAAGCACTACCGATACTAAAAAATAAAAAGTATCCTGAGTTTCAATTCCAAGATGGTACGATTATAAGGAGTAGTAACAACCGGGCAAGGTTCTTTGACTGAGTTTCAATTCCAAGATGGTACGATTATAAGAATAGCATTTAATTACTTCGGAGGAAAATTCACCGTTTCAATTCCAAGATGGTACGATTATAAGGCAATTTCAGTTTTAAGCATACCGGCGATTTTTGCGTTTCAATTCCAAGATGGTACGATTATAAGTGCATCTTATCAAGTTTTAAAGCCTATTTCAAATTGGTTTCAATTCCAAGATGGTACGATTATAAGCCATATCCAGGACATGTTTTTTCACGTCCGCAGTTGTTTCAATTCCAAGATGGTACGATTATAAGACAAACTCTCGTAAAAACAACATCAAATCATCCGAGTTTCAATTCCAAGATGGTACGATTATAAGTTCAAGCCGGCGCAAAAACAGTTACTCCTCTAGCCAGTTTCAATTCCAAGATGGTACGATTATAAGACTTGGTGCAATATATGGATAGCGAATCATACATGTTTCAATTCCAAGATGGTACGATTATAAGAAAAGAATTACCAGCCATTGATGCTTCTTTATAATAGTTTCAATTCCAAGATGGTACGATTATAAGCCTACTGCTGCATTAAGTTCAGTATTTGTTACTTTGTTTCAATTCCAAGATGGTACGATTATAAGACGCGAAAGTGCATAGTCAAGATATTGTTTGTTTTCGTTTCAATTCCAAGATGGTACGATTATAAGAGTTTTAAAATTCTTTTTTTACATTCTATTCATAAGTTTCAATTCCAAGATGGTACGATTATAAGCTTGTTTTAAATGCAGATAACGAAATCATATCTTTTTGGTTTCAATTCCAAGATGGTACGATTATAAGTAAATTTGCTCGATATAATTCTGAAGGTTATATTATGTTTCAATTCCAAGATGGTACGATTATAAGAAGATTACAAACCTATTTCATCAAACTGGTTTCGTGTTTCAATTCCAAGATGGTACGATTATAAGTTTGGCTGGAGGAAATTTATCATCATCATAAAAAGTGTTTCAATTCCAAGATGGTACGATTATAAGTGTAAAACCTTTACTTACATAAACAACGAAAATGAGTTTCAATTCCAAGATGGTACGATTATAAGTCGGGACAATCGGGGGTTAATTGTCCGTCGATAAGGTGTTTCAATTCCAAGATGGTACGATTATAAGATTATCAAAACCGGTCAACAAATAGTATTCTTTCCGTTTCAATTCCAAGATGGTACGATTATAAGAATCTACTAAACGTAGAATTACATTAAAAACGAAGTTTCAATTCCAAGATGGTACGATTATAAGTTAGATGTAGTTCTGATTTCGATATTGTTCCTCAGTTTCAATTCCAAGATGGTACGATTATAAGGGCAAATAACACCTATAAACTTAACACAATATGTGTTTCAATTCCAAGATGGTACGATTATAAGCTTCACCAAATTGATGATAGTGCTTTGTCCGCACACGTTTCAATTCCAAGATGGTACGATTATAAGCCATTACCGGATCAAAATGGTAAAGGCTTCCTTTAGTTTCAATTCCAAGATGGTACGATTATAAGATTATCCTCAATCTCAATCTTATACTATTAGATATGTTTCAATTCCAAGATGGTACGATTATAAGGATGATCAAAAAATAGCTGCTTTAGTAGCAGTATTTAGGTTTCAATTCCAAGATGGTACGATTATAAGAATTGTTAACATTAAATCGTGCTGCTTTTTACGCAGTTTCAATTCCAAGATGGTACGATTATAAGACCTATAGTTCCGCCGCTACGCGCGATTCCATCACGGTTTCAATTCCAAGATGGTACGATTATAAGATCCTAACCGCCGCTACCGCGCGTTCCCTAACGCGGTTTCAATTCCAAGATGGTACGATTATAAGAGGGATAGTGACTGCCCTTTCATCAATAAGTCATAAGTTTCAATTCCAAGATGGTACGATTATAAGGCTTAAGCCTTAACGCTTTCTATTTCCTGTTCTCGTTTCAATTCCAAGATGGTACGATTATAAGAAGCATCTGATTTTGCTATAATTGCATCATTAAACGTTTCAATTCCAAGATGGTACGATTATAAGAATGCAACTATAGCTGAGCGCGACAACAAAATCTGTTTCAATTCCAAGATGGTACGATTATAAGTTAAAGAAGGTGAAAATACAGAAAATCACATTATGTTTCAATTCCAAGATGGTACGATTATAAGTATCTCGGAAACTTATGTCTGGAATGGTATGAGTTGTTTCAATTCCAAGATGGTACGATTATAAGCCTCAAAAATTTATCCAAATATAAGGCTAGGATTTTGATTTTGCAACAATTATTTTTTCTGATTTCTGCTCCAATTGTCGTCTGATGACAATAATATAAAAAACCCCGTGCTTCGACAACTTCTCTAACTTATTGTATATCAGTACGTCAAGGAGCTTTTTGCGTTTTATTTTCGTCGGTTTTTCTACTTATTTGATCTCTTTTAAGCCACTTCGACGACTTTCGGGAATCTATAAAAAATTATCTAAAGTGCTTTTTTCCTTTCCCACAACTTGCTTCTCAAGCCATTTTTCTTGTCGGCTCTTAAAAATAATTACACTGTCTTCGTCTATCTCCATTATCGCTTTTGCATGCAAAATTAACTCATTTAATTTAACTTCACTAATCTCTCCCTCAAAAACTGAGTTTTGAATCCAATTCAAATATCGACGACATAATTTTAACATTTTGCCAACTCGCTTTTCTCCGCAATCATATACTAGAATAACATACATTACCACCACATTTTAAAAGGTTTGTAATCGTCAATTCCCAACAAATGTTTTTGTAGTTTATAACACTCTAACTTAATTAGGTGCTTGTAACTCACACTTTTATTTAGTGTCCTATGTTTTATCGTTTCTGTTAATTTTTCTTCCATCGCTGATACAAATGTCTTTTTCCCGGCATCTTTAAGTAGAACTTTATTTAACTTTAAATCAAAATCTGTTGCCTGCAATTCCTTTTTATTTAAAACCCTGAAAATAACTCTATCTACAATTAATGGCTTGAATATTTCACTAATGTCAAGAGATAAAGAAAACCTCCTTGCACCAGGCTCATGCAAATACGAAATCGTCGGATTTAGTTGAGTCTGATGTATCGCTCGCAAACATTGTGAATAGCACATCATATTACCAAACGAAATCAATGCATTTACTTCATTTAAAGGCGGATTTTTTGTCCGGCCACTCATATCAAAATCATTTATGATTGTGTTAAATGCTTCGTAATAATGAAGACGAATATTACCTTCTATACCCATTAGCTCACTAATCGTTTGGCTTTTATAAATAAGTTCTCTTAATGATTCGATAGTTGCAATAATAGGCTCCATGTCTTTGCCTCGATTATTATAATACTTCAGGTTTTTCAACATATTATAGCTAGCGCCCTCAATAATAAGTTGAGCAATTCGTTGCCGCTTTTGTTTATCTTCATAGTGCCGAACTTGATTTACCAACATTTTGCCGGATAATAAAAAATCCTTCGGCATAAAAGAACCGGTATAATTTTCGTAGTAATCGAAAAAATGTACTGCAATGTCATTCTGACCTAAGAAATTGTACAAGGAACTATTTGTACGTAGCGAACCAAAAACATACAAATTACTAACCGATTCAACTGGTAAATATCGTGGCTGGCCAAGCTGTTCTCGTCCGTTTTCATCTTCTGTAACTGGGGTAAACTTAAGTGTGTTATCTTTTCGCTCTAAAACCCCTGGATTAAATAAATAATATGTCTTTTTCATTCTATTTCCTCCCCCGAATAACAAAAATCGTAATAACTACAGTTTTTGCAAATGCTTAGTAATTCTTTCTTGGGACAGTTTTCATTACTGATTATTGATTCAATATCCTTTGAAAATGTTTCTATCTCTAACTTGTCGCGAGTGCTTAGCAAAACTTCGTGTGTTTTTCTCAATTTTGGATATTCTAGAATTCCTGTAACGCCTTCTATTCCAGCTTTTTCGAGAATGTAAATGTAATATTTAACTTGCCATTCATGTGCTGCTTCAAGTTTGTTGGATTTTTTTACTTCGTGCACAATCTTGTCTTTCGCATCATAATAATCTATCTTAATTCCATCTATTTCCACTTCGGTGTATTTCTCCGATCGCTGTGGATACGAACTCTCGTGTAGCAACTTGCCTTCATACACCAAATCGCTGGTATGTTCCATATTTATTCCATTTGCAAAAAGCCACAACTTGCGCTTACAAATGAGATAATAATTGAAATGAGTTCCTGTTATTTGCATATTGTTTTATTTGAGTTTTTAGATTGCTAACTATGAAATAGAAATATAAAGAATTCCTTTAATTCTTTTATCACTTGATTATATTCTGGCAATGTATTGACAGGAAATTGCTTCTTTAGCTGAGTTTCCCAATGTTGATGCAAGATTTTCTCTTTTTGTGGATTAATTAATTGATTTACTCCTTCAAATACAATCTTTTTATTGGTAGCCTTTTTTATAAATGCATTTTTAATTTCATGCCAATCAAGCTCTTGATAATGATTTTTTAAGAACCATATATCATAACAATCTCTAGGACTTGTGTACTTCCTTTGAATTAGAGCCCGAAGTTTTTCAGACAGTATTTCTTCAATTGAATAACAATTGACTAAAATATGTGCAAATTTGTCTTTGTCAGAATAATTATGATTTATTTGTCTTTTGTTTAATGGGAATAAAATTTCTTCTGTATGATTAATATCCAGTTTTATCGTGTGATGCCAAGCTAATGTTTTATCGGAAGGCATTTCATTCCTTTTATGATCTGCTCCCCAATAGTGTAAAAACAATTTAAAGCCTTGTTCTTCACCATTTGATTTAGTTGACTCAATATTCTTTAATTTGAACATGATGCCTCTATTGAAATCTTCATTATAGGATAATTCTGACGCTTTTTGCGTTATTTTTAAAACAACATTTTCATTAAAGCTATATTTATTGTCAGTAATGGTAAAATCTAAATCTTCCGAAAACCTATAATCAGGAATATAACACTTCTTAATGCAGGTCCCACCTTTAAAAATCATAATATTCCTTAGCTCCGGAATTGAATATATTGCCAGTAACAAATAACTCAACACCCAGTCTTTATCAATCTGGCTTTTATCAATCTGTTTTTGTCTGGACAGAAGTTCTATTTCACTTTTTAATATCATGTTAGTAAATGCTTTTAGCAATTAAAATCAGCTCATCTTCTGGAATATTAAGGCGGACTTTCCACCTATTATTAAATGTTCCTTCATTATTGCCCAATGGGTCAATTAGCGTATATCTTTTGTTTACTTGTGTTAATGCAAAGTTTGCAAAATCATACAGTTCATTTTTTTGAAACAACTCAGATAAATATGCTAATCGTTTTGTTACCGAAATATTATCTATTGCAATACAATAATCTTTGAGTTTATTACTTTGTAATTCTGCCCGGTAAAATGCCCTAATTAATTCGGAATAGCCCCCAGAATATTGTGGTAAGTCAAAACAATCAACAATAGTTTTTTCAATGTCGGTAATTTTATATTGATGATTTCCAGCGCCGTGTTTTTCATATCCTGTGATTTTTTCTCTTCTTACTTTAACAAATTTGTATGTTTCCCCAAAATCTGTAATAAACTCTCCACTTGCACGCGAAGTTTGTAAAAATTTTACACTGGCAAATTGTTCAGTTAGCCCATGCATATTCAAGGCTGTCCAATAAGCAAAACCTCCGTCGGGCACTAAAAAATTTCCAATTACATATTCATTTAAAAATGATTTACGACGGTATTTCTCTTTCTCTATTCTTACAATTGAGCCTGACTTTGTTAATGTTCGTAATACTTGCGTTATTTCGCTATTGGTAAGTTTTTGTGTCGAATTTAGCATTTTCCTGCTAAAGATATCCCATTCGTATTCATCAAGTAAGTCGAAAAAACGCTCTTGTAAACTTGTCATATCGTTACCTTATGATGTGTTAAATTGTTTAAAAACGTAAATATAATAAAATAAAATGTAATTTAATTCACATGTTGTTTTTTTCTCGTTATTTGATAATTAGCATATTGTATGTCCAATAAGTACAAAACATTACTATCTTTCTTATTTCCTACTTCTATAAATTAGTCCAGCCTTTTTAAATTCGTCTTTTAAAGCAATTAGCCTTTTGTTTTCGGAACATAGTTTTGCGGCATATTCTTTTGATGCAGTTCCATATCCATCCAGATTTCCTGCAAAAATTAAAAGTTTCGCAATTTCCGAATATGCATCTCGACCTCTTGCGCTACAAATCTTATTATCAATAAAAGAAATTATAAACTTAAAACAAAACTCCGGTTCAATATTTTTAAATGGTTCAATTAATTCAATTAAGCTTGAAATATATTGGTTTTGATAAACAATGTCTTTTGCAAGTTCCGGTTTGTTTTCCGCAATATAGATTTCGATTTTTAGAGATTCATACCTTGCAACACTTATAAACTTCTTTTTTTGATTTTCATCTAAGTATTCTCTCACTTTTAGATAGTACTCCACATCATTTTGTCTGTTAGCCATGTTCAAACTGACAACTACATAAAGCATTTCGTGATCCTCGTAATTTAGCATTGGATATAAGTACTGGTTCCATGCATGCTCATCAAAATATACATCTTCTATCTCAAAAATTGAAAAATCTTTACTTTTATAGTTTAGGGGATTATTTATTAGTGTGAATCCTATAGATACAAATAACTTATTGTCATTCTTGCTTAGATAATCGAGTAATTCTTCGGCAATAGTGATATCTTTTTGGTATGATTTTAAGGCGAAATTTAACCAGTTCTCAAGGCTAGAGTTTTTTTTAATCACATAAGAACTTATTTTTGGAAAAATTGTAAAATTAATTTTTAATAACAAATCATAAAGCAATATGCTCTTGTCGGATTTGGTAACCAGTGCATAAATCAGCTTTTCAATTTCTTTCTCAAAATATGGATCGTTATAGTGTTCTTTAATAAAGTATTTGAAAAATTGCAATAAAGCATCGTCAATGTTTTTATTGGCATCAGTGATATTTTTGATTTTATCGGTCATAAACTGCACAAGATCAAAATTGCAATTACTAAAGCTGTCTCTAATACTATCTTCCGTGCAGTAATCTCCTTCATCAATTTCTAAATTTTGGCAAACATCATAAAGAGCGCAAAATGCAGCTAAAATTTCGTTGTATTTTGCATTTAAAAGCAACTCGATTAACAAATCTTTAATCGGCTCATACAATTGCTCAACTTTATCGGCAAAATGATTCTCTACAAGTTCCCATTCTTCAACATAATGACTATCGGGATAATAAATCTCTTCCCAATCTACATCCGAAAAATTTTCTTGTGTGAAGTCTTCCTCAAATCTTTTGGAATAATTAGCAACTATTTCGGCAAAAGTAAGTTTGTTAGCTATTTCTGCATTAGACTTATTAGGTAAAATGTCAACCTTCGATTTAAACATTTTTTGTAATTTAATATCTGACATCAACAAGTCTTCTAAAAATTTTAGTTTTTCGCTTTCCGAAACAGAATTGTAAAAGTTTGTAAAATCCATAGTTTTAAGTATTTATTATTTCTTTAATTTTTAACAAATTTAGCTTTTCGCACCAAAGCTTTTCAAAGCCTACTGGACATGTCTGTTGACGCTTAAAAACTTTATAACTCCAACCAATTGTCAATTTCATCATCATCACTATTCATATTATGCATCAATTTAAAATTTTCTATAGTACCAAACCATTCTAAAACATCTTTTCTTCTAATAATTGTAGAATTGTCTGAAAAAAAATCAAAATAGCTCGACCATGGATATTCTATTGTATGTGAACAAAACCCATGTCTTACGGAATTATTATGAATGTAAAGAACCAATGTTTTTAAATAGTATTCGTTATCAACAGGTTTACGCCTAAAAGGTCGCTCAAATAATGTTCCTCTTGTTTCACAATTTTTATTAAAGTACCGACCATATGCATTAAATAGGTGCGAAAAATGAAGGTGTGGAACAGGTGCTTTTATTTTATTTTCTTTCAATAATTCTAATCTGTCAGATCCGGTTGGTGCTGACAGATTAGAATTATACTTCGAAATTTCAATTGTTTGCCATTTTACATCATTAAAAACAACACCGTACTGCAACAACTTCTGCAACTCCAATAACCTGACAGCGTCTTTAGACCTGTCAGGTTGAAATTGGAGTTGTGGAGGTTGTTGTTGATTACTAATCTGTTGTTGCATCAATCGAAAATCTTCTTCGTTATATTTATAAACAACATTTTCTTTAATTCTTACTAAACAGTGAAAGTGATTTGGCATTAACACCCAAGCAAATGTTTCTGCGATAGGTTCAATATATTTTTCATAAAGTTGAAGAAATCTTTCATAATGACTTTTATTATTAAACAGATTCCTATTCCCAACCCCATGATTGTATATATGATAGTATTTTCCGTTTTCGAGTAATGGGGGGTTCATTTATGTATCGTTTTATTAGCCATTTTTTTAAAATTACCTTTTACTTTAATGATTATCAATATATTCCATTGCCGCTTTAAGTTTGTCACACAATCTGGCTACAAGTTCTTGATCTTCATCTGCCTTGCTCTGTAAAGGAGAAATTGCATCATACAAACACTCCAAATCCCAAGAGTATAAACCGATTGCTCTTTTGCCGGTCATACTACAAATTCTATCATCTAAGCCAAAAGATTCGGACATATTGTATGCGTTATCCTGTAGTAAATCCAACTCGTCCATATCAAATTTAATGGATACTTTAATATCGTTTTTTCCGGGTTTCATAGTGATTTTGTTTTTTTCTATGTTATCATTATTTGTTAGCAAATAAGTGAAATGTTTATAAAAATTGTGGTTTATAAGAATAACTCAGAATTATCTTTCACCTCCAATTCTTCTAGCATTATTTGCAGCCCCAAACTTTCCGAGTATCTTCTATTAATAGTAAAATAAAATGTTTGAAATATGCTATTTTTATTCATGCATTCGCATGCATAGTGTTTTTTTTTAATGACACCTGCATTCAGTAAAGATGCAAATCTACTTTTAGAAATCTGCACTTTCATAGCTTCTGCTTTTATGAAATCATAACTGCTGAGATAATTCAAATATTCTTTTTCACATTTTATAGGCAATACTTTTATACCGTCAAACTGTTTATAAAAGTCCTCTTCTGATTTTTGCGAATAAACAAATGGAGAAAGCAAGTTTATTGATTCTGTTAAGGAATTATAAATAGTTTGAAATTCTAAGAAATCATTTTCATCCCATCTAGGATAAACATAATCAATTGCATATTGCAATTCTTTTTCGCTAATGCTTTTTGAAAATAATTTAAGGACATCCAATGTTCGATCTATTACTGCACTATTTTGATAAATATATTTGTCCTTATCATTTCTTTCCTTGAAGACGAAACAAGGACAAATTCCCTTCTCCCTCTTTCTGTTTACACGACCAAATCTCTGTATTAGAGCATCTATTGGAGCTGGTTCAGTATAAATCACATCAAAATCAATATCTAAACTAACTTCTATAGCTTGTGTACCTACAAGTAATTTAATATAATCATCTTTAAGTTTTGCTTCATGAGTAAATCTGTCATGTGAATTAAAACTTCCATGTAGCAAAAGCTTAAAATTTGATTCCAATAAATCATAGACAGTTTGAGATTGTTCAACAGTATTACAAACAACCAATACTTTTTTACCAAGGTCTAAATCATTTTGAATGATTTGAATATTTTCAACGAGAAGACCTTCATGTAAAACCACATAATGTCTGGTAAATTTTTCGTACAATTCTTCTTCTGCCGATATCTCAGTGTAATTAATTAAAGCTTTTTGTATTTCGACTTTTAAAAACTTAGGTAAAGTTGCTGTCATAATAAAAACCTTAGCATTAAAATGTTGCACCACAAATTCTATCAGTACAATTATCTGAGCAAAAACATCTGGGCGATAAGCATGAATTTCATCAAAAATAAAATATCCGCCAATCCATTCAAACATACCTTTTTCAAAACCTTTTAAACCAAACAAATTTTTAAGTAACTGAAATGGGGTTACGATTTTTATTGGAGTAACTATAGTTTTGTAAATCTCTTTTGTTTTGTTTATGGCAGATTGTTTCTCTTCCTTAGAATCAAATTGGTTTTCTCTTTCAATAATTGAGTCTAAATACGATGATATTTTTCCATGAAGTAATCCGACTTTATTTTTATCTCCTATGTCCTCTCCTAATCTTTCATACATAGCATTGATTGAAGCAGTATATGGCAAAATATAAAAGACACGTCCTTGTCCATCAATTTCCATCTGTTTTTGCAACCACAGAAAAGATGTTTCAGTTTTACCAGAACCGGTTGGGGCTGTTAAGATAACATTTCCCACACTTTTTACAACTTCTGTTTGATGAGGATAAAAATCGAACCCATTACTGATTAGCTTATCTCGTTTTTTTTCAAGGTAGTTAAAATCATTATCTTCCAGAAGTTCCAGCTTAGTTATAAAAGCAGACGATAAATGATCACATTGTTTAAATCCTCCAATCATAAACAATAAATAAAAAAACATATTCTGTTTTAATACAACTGGGTTTTTCTTATAATTCAGGATCAATTTTCGAGGTAGTTCAGGTATGAAATCAAGAATTTCCACACCATAACCTTTTAATAAGTTTTTGATGTATTCAGAATCAATTTTTTTACTAAATTCAGACTCAAAGTTTAGTTTTAATTCATCATTCAATTCTAAAAGAAATCGGTTTGAAATTGCTTGCTTATATGAATGTTCAATTAATTTGAATATGTCGTCATAACTCTTGTGATGACCTGCGATGACAAGTTTAATAATTAACTTTTCTTCGTCACTAACCTTAAGTCCATCAACAAATGGAACAGAATATAATTCGTGCCTTTGCTTGACCCAACTATTATGTTTGCCCTTTAACAAACTTTGAAATTCGGTATGAGATTTACCCAAATCATGAAAAATAATGCACAACCTAAGTAAATACCAATATGTTGGATAATTAAAATGAGGTAAGTTAGGAAATGCTTTTTCTAAAGATTCCATTATAACCAAGCCATCATCAATATGCTTTTTCAAAGAAACCTGAGGCTCAGACTTTGCGAGAATATAATCATCCGAATTGTTATTCATAGTATTTATTGAAATCCAAGTCGTGAAAATAGATGTGTATTTCTTTTCCGGATGGAAGTGTATCCTGATAAGCATTAATATTCGTTTGGATATCTGAGGCATTAAAACTAATCACAGAATATGCCTCAGTACCCAAATTATTACGCGGAATAGTATTAGTAAAGTATTTTGGTAAAGGCTGAATCAGACCAGGCAAATAATTATCAATAAACGGTATTATTTGACCTTTGATTTTATTTGCATTATGAATTTCTATTAGCTCTATTTCTTCAATATTATTAACTGTTGCCAAATCACTTGACCTTCCTAATAATAATGAATATACAGGAGACCTGAAAAAATCAACAACCTCCTTGTCAGTCAAATAGATAAACAAATGACTGTTAAATAGAAATTCTCTATTAATTACATTTGACTTAGTCGTATTTTTAGGATAACCTTTCTCATGAGATTCTATTTGATATATCGTTTCTAAATCTGTTTGCTTAGCTCCAAATTCGAAATAATAACCGATTTTAAGCTTCTCATATTTTTGATATTTTCCAGAAGCAGCATTGATTAAACCTAATACTGTACTTATTGGAGGTACCTCAAGTGTTGGTTGAAAGCCGGAAATCAAGTTTGGAAATTTAAAACTTGATGTCCAGGCAGTAATATCGACCCTGAAAACTTTCATATTATAATTGTTTTTTCAGTTGTTCTGTATATTGATCTATTGATTCATTTATGGTTAAAGTCTTAACAAAAGAAAATTCTTCAGCCAAAGCTTTTAATTGATTTGCTTTTTCATCCATAAAGCCGGCTCTACGACCTATAAAAACATCTCCTTGAAAATTGTTTTTATAATCAATTATGACTTCTCTCAAAGCATCAATATTTAAGTCAACGATGTCATTTTCTTTTCCACTAGCAGAAGCAATATGAGAGAAGGGGTGATTACCACTGTTTAATGTTGCTAAAATAATAAATTTTGGAGTAACATCCCCCATATTGTTAGTTTGCATAGCTCCTCCCGAAATGTTCTTCAAAGCCAGAATTGTTTCAGTAATTCTGCTTTTTCTAATGTCATCTGCGAGACGAACCAATTTATAAGGTTCACCTTTTTCATCTTTCATGAAATTATCATCAATTTCAATTGCTCCATTATTTAATGCTTCAACTTTTAGGGCTTCAGTCAAATTCTTAAATCCAGTTTTATTATACGTTGCAAAAGTTCCGGACTGTTCAATATCAAGGCTAAACATGCCTTTCATAACTGCACTATATTCTTGTTTTCCATAAGGAACAGAATCTCCATCTTGGCGTGCCATGCTTGACCAGTTTTCGACAGGGCGAACTGAGCCAACGGAAACTAATACAGAATTTTTAAGAGGTGAAACACGTGTTACAGTAACATTTTCTTTTTTTACCTTGCCTTTGTCGTCTGTAACCTCTTCAGTAGCTGCCTTCATATAACCAAAAATATCGTCGTCGGCATACTTTATTGGATTTGCAGATGTAAAAGCAATTTTACTATCTCTTGTAATTGGAGACAAATTCCAACCAAATGTTTTTTGCAGAGTATCACGCCACCAATAGCGCCAAGCTTGACCAGATACATAAACATAACTTTTGCCATCTTTATAGATTCGTTTTGTTCCTACTGCGTTATCAAAATTACTTTGTGTGTTTTTCCCTGCGTTGTTTAACGCTACAACATCTACATCAATAAGGATAAATCCTTGTGTTTTTAAATTACTCATATTGTTTTTTGTTTTTAAATTAATTTTCTGCTGCTTCTGTTTCAATCACTTCTTCATTCGAGAGCTCTGCATCAACTACCAGATTTTTTGCATGAAGATTCTGATAAATTGCAAATAATAAGATGTCCCTGATATCTCTCCACGAAATATCGTCAGGAAATAAATAAGATACAAGTTCGTCCATTGTAATTATGGCTTCCTTTGCTCCATCTTTATAATTTTTCACAACAATGTTTTTTAAGAAAAAACGTCGTAATTCATAAGCACTTTTATATCCATCCAAAGCTTTTATACTTTTTTTAATAGTATCGCTATCGGTATCGGTTAAGAAATGTGCCAGTTCTTTAATCTTGTTTAATGTTTCTTGTTTCATATTTTGTACATTTAATTGATATAATTCCACAATTGTAAAATTGAATTTATGTTTTGTCCCCCATTTAACAAACATTCTTAATATTGATTTCCCAATTAAAAGGCTTTCCAGAATTAAATTTCGCCATGTTTTAAAATCATCATAAGCGACGCTTTCACTTTCTTCTTTCTTTAATATTTCGTAGTTCAAAGTCTCTACGTTAAATTTTGCACCTTTAAATTTTGAGTTTGTGTAATGAGCCAGAATAAACGGTTGCCAATCTTGTTTTAAGTTACTGTTTAGGCAAGTTGAATAAAACCTGAATATTGTAGATGGGAGTTTATAAATAACTATATCAGGGCTGGCTCCAAAATTTGTAAAATGATACATTGCCAAATCAAAATTACCATTATCCTCAGTTTCAATTTCCTTTAGCTTATTAATCGAAATGTCATCAACAAAATTGAATAATGCATTAGAGGGTATTCCAAATTCAGACTTCAAGACACTAGTGGACGAAGAACTTGCAATAGCTTTGATATTCTCTTTACAATTCCTTTCTATAAAAAACTTGGTTACTTCAGTATTACTACTATTAATAATTACAATTCTACCGCCTACATAAATAGCTCCAAAAGGAATGAAAAACATTCTTATGATTATTTCTTTGGATAGCATTAAGCCCAATTGAAAATTAGAATGAAAATTAACAAATGTACCCGATCCCGACATTAAAGAATTATCCCGTCCAGCTTTAAACAACTTCGTTTTTCTCCCCGATATCCTGCAAAATCCCATTTTACAGTTAGAAGTTTCATCCAAAAGCGATGTAAAATACTTAATCGTTTCTTTAATCTTAACATCTCCTTTATATGCCGGTTGTGTTATGGCAGAGTTTAAAAAAAATGGATTTATTTTCCCTTCCCATTTATTAACATAAATATTTGCAAGATACTTGATTAAATCTAAAATATCTTTCTCAGGATTATTAACCATAAGATATTTTATTACATAACCACCCACATCGGCAAAAGGATCTCCTGTAGGCTTTGTAAGCCATTCGTAATCAATTTTTTTATTTGTCTCCTCCATATCATTTATTTTAAATTTATTTTCACCTCTCCACATCCAAACCCCAAACTATTCGATTTGCCGAAACCTGCGTAGTATCCAATTTTGTTTAGTTCGGTTGTTGAATGTAATTCAAAATCAAATAAATATCCTGTTAGTTTTGTTTCGCCGGGTTTGTCGGCTTTTATCTTTATTAATCGCTGTATAGGTTCGCTCAGAATTTTTAAGGAAAAACTTGATATGTCAAAATCCCTTGCTTCGTTATAAGCATTGTATTTTTCAATAAGATTGCTGATAAATAATTTTTCAAAATCCTTGTGCATTGGATTTAAATGGTCAACTTTGTTTTCGTTAAATGGATTCTTTTGCGTTATGTGAATAGGCGAAATTAATTTAAAGCTCATTTGATCTGTAACAACCGGCTCAGGCAAACGTTCAACGGTTTTTACAACAAATTCTACTTTGCTGTATTTATCTCCTATTGAGAACTCCTGCGACTTAAACAGACCTAAAACAAATGTCTCAATCAATTCTATCGGATAAAAAGATATTACTAAGTCTGCCGAATTGCTTAAAAATTTAATTCTATCACCATCAACTTTGTATCTGAACCCGCTAAGATTTGAAAAAGTAAATAGTTTGAACTGCTTTTTTTCATTTGTATATCCATGTGTATGCAGCCATTCAGCAAAAGCAGGATTTCCTTCTCTAATTAATTTATAAATCCATGATGAAAACTCGTATTGATAGTTTATTGGCATTATCGTGCTTTCACCATTAATTTCAATATTTATCTTAAATCTCATCTAAATCTTTTTTTACCCCACAATATTAATCATATTTTTTCTTTTAAACAAGCTTGTTGTAATAAAAATATGCAAAAAACTTGTACTTTATTTGCTAAAATTTCTACAAACCACTTTTTTTAATAACCCTAACCACAACACCAATCTGTTCCTCCGGGCTCGTCGTTGGATTGAGACGGTTGATGCGAACATCAAAAATATCGGTGTAGCCACATTGTAAAAGTGTGCTAATTGTTGTGTTCATCTTGCGTGGAATGTAACCTAGTTTTGATTTGTCAAAATATATGGCTACTGCCTCAGGATCGTATTTGTTGTCTGTTTCTGCTTCAAATTGTAATTCTGTACCAATTGTCAATTCAGTAAACACTTCTGCTGCGTCCCAGTAGGTTAAACCTGCGATGTTAAAATGGGTTAAAAATTTCTTTTCCATAATAATTGTATTTTATTATGCAAAGATATTGAGGTGTACTGACAACTTATGTCAGTAGAATTTTTATTTTAGTTTTTTTGCAAAAAAACATCAATTTAACTTCTTTAATTTATTTTGCATCAACTATCTTATCAATCTTATCTTTAATAAATGCCTCAAATTCAGGCGAATCAACAATCTCAATTTCATCATGTAATCCCATTACAAAGCGTCCAATACCCTCAAAAGAACAAACATTTGTTATCAGCATCCATTCATTTGCTTTTGTTTTTCGCATATCTCTTTCTGCCAAGGGATATTCTTCCATAAGTAGATTTGCAGCTCGTACGCTAAGTTTGAGTTTTACACAGGTTTGCTCATAACTACTGATTCGGAAAATGTCAATAAATCCGGATTTATGTTTGCTTTCGTTTTGCCAGTTGTCTTCTAAAATCATTACATCGTCAATCCTTGAGACTTTAAATAACTTATTTTCGCCCGTCTCTATCTCGTAAGCCCACACCTGAATATAATTTGTGGTAAACGAAAATACTTCAACCAACCTATCACTAATTTTATTTGAATGTGCCGAACTATATGCTTTAAGGTAAACTTGTTTTTTCTGCTCAATAGCTTCGATAATCTTATTGAGATTCGAAGAATTTCGCCCCTTCACAACAGTTTCGGCCAATATTTTATAATCATATAGTGTCCCAAGTTTTCGTTTTAGGTTTTGTTTCAGCAAGTTGTTTTCATCAATACTGTCAATGGCTTTTTTAAGAATATGCGATTCTTCTTCGGTAAAGTGCAGTAAATTAGCAATATCTTTAAAGTGTGGCGACGACTTGTCAAGTTTGTAAATATTCCCTCGATTCTTTACGACAAATCCCGCTTCTCGAAACATACTCAAATAACGATAAACTGTCCTATCTGTTGTTCCTAAACGCTCGGAAATTTCATCAATACTATAATTAACGTTGCCTGTAAGCATTTTCATCAATCGTAATAATCTTTCTAATTTTGGTTGATCTGACATAAGTTTTAGGTTT
Source organism: Bacteroidales bacterium (assembly GCA_016937855.1). Taxonomy (GTDB): domain Bacteria; phylum Bacteroidota; class Bacteroidia; order Bacteroidales; family ML635J-15; genus Bact-19. Next base: position 17,476 of record JAFGVU010000099.1, read on the forward strand.
TTTGTAAAAGTATAAATATGATTTGGGATAACAAAATTATCTCGAATTTAAGGTAATGTAAGAAGATCTAAATGTCTGGAAAATTAAAAAAAATCACACTTTATGTGCCAATTGTGTGAAAAAAATCACATAATTGGCACATAGGATGTGGAAAATGCAATTTTTTTATTCCCATTTCCTTACATTAATTGCTGTTTTCATCACTTTAACTACGCGGGAATTTTTTATTTATCAATCATTTAAAAATTCCTTGGTATTAATAACCAGTTTGAGTTCCTTAACTTTCAAAAATTCTGACTTTTCGACCGAAAGTGTTAAAAAAGTCTAAAAAATTTGACTTTTTTAAAATATTGTCGTACTTTTGGACTTTTAAACTAAAATGGTCGAAAGATGCAAAAACATGATCAGGTTAAACAAAGTTTGATAAACTCTGCAAGGAGAATATTTGTAAAATTCGGTTTCGAGAAAGCAACGATGAATGAAATTGCAATGGAAGCACGTAAGGGTAAAAGCTCTCTCTATTATTATTTCGCAAGCAAAGAAGAGGTTTTTCAGGCAGTGGTTGAGTATGAAGCTGAGATACTAAGGCAAAAACTATTTTCTACTCTGGAGCCAATTCAAGATATCACTGAAAAAATAAGAACGTACGTAATTACTCGATTTAGTGCCATTAAAGACTTAGGGAACTTATACAATGCTCTACGAAGCGAGTTTCTTAACCATCTTGACTTTATTAAACTTGCACGTAACAAATACGATGAGCAAGAGCTCGAATTTCTTACATCAATGCTACAACAGGGTGTTGATGAGCAAGTTTTTGAAATGGAGGATATTTACATTACTGCCGAAACAATTCAAATGACAATCAAAGCTGTTGAGTTACCCTTGTTTTTAGATTATGAGACGAGTGTGTTTGAAGAAAGGTTAAACACATTATTAGATATCTTTTTTAACGGACTAAAAAAGCGATAGTGAGAAAATTGTTATTATTAATACTAATTTGGACTTGTTTTCAAGAGCTTTTTGCTCAGTCTGATACTCTTTATTTAAGCGTTTCGGATTGTCGCGACATTGCACTTGATAAGAATCATTCTATAAGGTCGGCGAATGCACAGTTAAATATGGCGCAAAGCTATCGCAAGTCAGTAAAAACTCAATATTTTGGACAGTTTAATTTTGTTGGCAATTACCAGTTAACCAATAAGCCTTTTCAGGTGTTGAACGATAATATTTTTATGCCTGTTGTGCCTTTTTGGGCTATCGATCAAGAAAATATGGACTTAAGCCCCGAGATGTTGGAAAACCCTCTAATAAACGGGATTGTTTCTAATCCGCTCACCGGCGAAGTCCTTACCGATCCCGATGGAAATCCATTGTTCTTCTTTTATTCTTATCTGCCTGCTGACCAAATGCAGTTTGGTACACATCATAATTTCGTCTTTGGAACTAACTTTTCTCAACCATTATATCTTGGTGGTAAAATTCGAAATTTGAATCGAATTGCTCAGTCAGGAATGGAGATAGCAGCCTGCAATCTTGAAATTGAAAAAACCCATAAATTATATGAGGTTGAAGAGGCTTATTGGCGAATTGTTGATTTGCAAGAAAAACAAAATCTAACAACTAAATACATCCAACTGCTTCGGCAAATTTTATATGATGTTAATAATCTTTTTGATGAAGGGATTGTTACTAGAGCCGAAGTCTTGCAAGTTGAGCTTAAACTAAACGAAGCAGAGCTTAATTTGGCTAAAATCAAAAATGGTTTGATTCTTAGTGAAATGGCTCTGTGCCAAATTATGGGTTTGCCGGTCGATACTAAAATCCATCTTATCGATAGTCCCGATAATATTAAGGCATTACCATCTCCAGAAGGTATCACTGAGTCTGCAATAAGTGGGAGAAACGAAATAAAAATTCTTAACGAAACACAAACTATCGCTCTTGCACAAAAAAACATCTTAAAGTCTAGATTTTTACCTAATGCTTCCTTAACAGCTAACTATTTGTTTATGAATCCAAATCCATACAAAGGCTTTAGCAACACTTTTGGCTCCGATTGGACAATAGGACTAAGCGTACATATTCCCATTACACATTGGGGCGACAGATTTCATACAATGAATGCGTCTAACGAACTTGCAAGCATTGCTGAAATAAAAAAAGAAGAAGCTGTTTCGCTGATTAGTCTTGAGGTCAAGCAAGTGTGGTTTAATTATTCCGAATCCATCAATAACTTAAAACTTATGGAGAAATCTGTCGAATTATCTGATGAAACATTGCGAATTGCACAGGATAGTTTTAACGAAGGTATGATTTCAGTTGCTGCTTTGTTAGAAGCTCAAACTAATTGGCATAAATCGAAGGCAAATCTTATCGAGGCTAAGACTCAGATAAAACTTCTCGAAGTCGAGTATAAAAACAAAACTGCTCAGTTTTAAATATTTAAAAAAATGAAAAAAGCACCGCAAATATTAATTGTGATTATGGGATTATTAGTATTGTCATGCTCTGATTCTAAAAATACATCTTTAGAGTCAGATGATGAGGCTATCTCAATAAAAACTGCAACTGTTTTTGAGCGTTCTTATGACAAGTCTCTTGAGTATGCAGGTACTTTTTTTGCAAACAAGGAGGCAAATCTTGGAACATCAATGCCAGGCAGAGTTGAAAAATTTCATTATCCTAAAGGAAGTTTTGTTAGACAAGGGAGTGTTTTAGTTGATTTATCATCGGAACTTTTAACTCAAGCTCTTATCGAGTACGATGCCATAAAAAAAGATTTTGAACGCATTTCACGTCTGCGGGATAAAGGAAGTATTAGCGAAATAGAGTACGATCATGTTAAAGCAAAATATGATGCCTCCGAGGTAAAAACAGAAATGCTAAGAAAAAACACTTGCGTTGTAGCTCCTTTTGATGGAATAATTGCTGATTATCTTGTGGAAGAAGGTGAGAATTATTTTTTTACACTTAATCTTGATCAGGGTTACAGTAATACGAGTGGTATTCTAAGACTTATGCAACTTAATCCTTTAAAAGTAGAAATACAAGTTAATGAAAAAGATCTATCAAAAATTTTTGTGGGACAGAAAGTAAATGTGTTTTGTGAGGCAGTTTCAGGCGATTCAATTTCAGGAAAAGTTTCATACATTAAACCATTTCTTTCTACATCATCTCGAACGGCAGGTGTCGAAGTTCAGGTGCCAAATTATAATAACAAAATTATGCCCGGAATGTATGCAAAAGTCCTTATCGATTACGGTTCCGAAATGGGTACCTATGTTCCGGTTAATGCAATTTATCGACAACCGGGTACGCCAGAGGACTATGTGTATGTAATCAAAAACGACACAGCTTACAGAACTAGAATTAATAGAATAAAAACTGAGGGAGAATTTGTATGTGTCGAGGGAATTTGTGCGGGCGATATTGTTGCTCTCGAAGGTAAAAATAAACTAAATGACGGGTCATTAGTGAAAATCATTAAAAACTAATAGAATGCGACTTCCAAAACTTACAGTAAGCTATCCGGTTACAACACTTATGTTCTTTTTAGCAGTGTTGTTTTTTGGCGTATTCTCTTGGTTAACATTGCCAAAAGACTTGCTCCCCGCTGTAGAACTACCCGCATTAACAGTTGTAACAATATATCCAGGTGCTGCTGCCGAAGATGTAGAAACTCAAGTTACCGACCCGCTCGAAAGAATACTCGCTGGAACAGAAAACCTTAAAAAAATAACCTCGGTATCAAAAGAAAATGTTTCTATAATTTCTTTGCAGTTCGACTGGGGGACAGATGTTTCAGCTGCTGCAAATTCGGCCAGAGATCTTATGGAACTTGTAAAAAAAGACCTGCCGACTGATGCAATGAATCCATACATCATGAAGATTAATTCTGCAATGATACCGGTTATAGTTTATACAATCCGTGCCGACGAAAGCTATAGCGGGCTAGAAAGAATTGCATACGATAGAATTGTCGAACCAATCAAAAAGGTTCCGGGAGTTGGCTCTGCTTTTATAATTGCACAACCCACACGCGAAATAGCAATACTTGTTGATCCATATAAGCTAAAATCATATAATCTTAATATTTCTGCCATTTCAACGGTTCTTCAAGCCTACAATATAAGTATTCCTGGCGGAAATATCAATTTTGGCAAGTTTGATTTTTCGGTAAGAATCCCGGGCGAGATTAAATCTGTCGAAGAAATAAAAAACATTCCTCTAATTGGATTTAATAACAGAATAATCCGTTTGGGCGATGTTGCCGAAGTGTCAGATGATTTTAAAGAAAAAGACGAAATCGCATACTCAGGAGGACAAAAGGCAATAGCTCTGTTTATTCAGAAACAAACCGGAACCAATACTTACGATGTGTATCAGGGTATTATCCGCAAAATGGCTGAAATTGAAAAATCATTGCCTAGCGATGTTAAAACCGATATAGTTTTCGATACTTCTCAAATGATTGTCGAGGTAAGTAAAAATTTGCAATCGACAATCTATTTTGCAGGCCTTTTTGTGATTCTCGTAGTATTTGCTTTTTTGCGTGAATGGCGAAATAGTCTTATCGTAATCCTGACAATTCCTTTCTCGATGATGACAGCATATATCACAATGAAAGTTGCCGGATTTACAATTAACTTGTTTTCGTTGATGTCGCTAATCGTAGCAATTGGAATGGTGGTTGATAATGCAATTGTAGTTCTTGAAAACATTAATCGACATATAGAAAATGGAGTAAAACCACGCGAAGCCGCAATTTTTGCTACCGGCGAGATGGGAAAAGCAATAACAGCATCAACACTTACTACAATTTCAGTTTTTGTACCGCTTATTTTTGTTGGTGGTATCGTTGGAATACTTTTTCGACAGCTTGCAATTCTTGTAACTGTAACAATGCTCGCTTCTTTGGTTACCGCTCTGTCACTTACGCCTATGCTTTCGTCAATTTTGCTCAAACCTAAGCCAAAGATCAAGAAAAAACAAAATCGTTTGTTCCAATTTTCTGAGAAAGTTTTTACAGCTTTTGAATCGGCTTATGCAGGAACTTTACGTTTATTTGTGAGGATTAAATTTTTGATTGTTGGAATTGCGATAGCAATTTTTGCCTTAACAATGGTTCTAGCATCAAATATGGGAACAGATTATATTCCCGATATGGATGCCGGAGATATTATCACAACTATCGAAACTGAAGTAGGAACTAACGTAAAGGAAACAGAACGAATTGCAAAAATGGTTGAGCAAATATATATCGATGAAATTCCAGAAATGGTTTCACAATATACTGTTGTTGGACAAACTGAGTCAAATATTTTATCGAGTATCGGATTTGCCGAAGGTAAAAATAAAGCAACCATAAGTGCCCGCCTGTGCTTGCCGCAGGATCGTGAGCGTAGCGCAGGCGAAATCGCCGACCGAATAAGATATAGGTTGTCGCAGATTCCCGAAATCGAAAACTATAAAGTAACAGGTGGATCATTAATGCAAAATATGCTACTTGGAAATGCAAAATCTATCGAAATTAAAATTACCGGAAAAGATTACGATAAAATCAATCAGGCAGCTCTCGATTTAACAGAGATATTTAATTCCGTAAAAGGTTTTAAAGATGTCGAGAACTCTATTGATAGAGGGAAATCTGAGTATCATATTGAAATTGATAATGATAAAGCTTCTCAGCATGGACTAAATACTGCTGTTATTGGGATGCAAATCAGGCAGAGTATTTATGGTGCCGAAGCAGGAACTTACGTCGAAGATGACGGGAGCTATAATATTGTTGTCAGATATATAAAATCTGCAAGATCAAATGTTACGGATTTAGAAAATATTATGATTACAAACCTTATCGGGATGCCGGTAAAGTTGTCGGATGTTGCTGAGATTAAAGAAGGTTACGGTCCTCTCGAAATTAAACACGAAGCACAATCACGAATTGTAATTGTTGGCGCAGAACTCGATAATATTTCTCTTAGCGAAGGTGCCGAGCTTGCGAAAAACATAATTGATAATTTCGATAAAGACCCTGCAATTTATCTGACTCTGGGAGGAAAAGTTGGCGATCAGGAGGAATCTTTTGGCGATCTGAATATAATATTTATAATCAGCATTATGCTTGTCTATATGATTATGGCTTCTCAATTTGAGTCGTTTAAAGACCCTTTTATAATTCTGTTTTCAATTCCATTTTCGCTTGTAGGTGTTGTTCTTGCTTTTGTAATCACAGGATTAAATCTGAATATTGTCACTTTTGTGGGTGTAATTATGCTCATGGGAATTGTTGTAAATAATGGAATTGTGTTAGTAGATTATATCAACCTACTATTGGCAAGGGGCTATAAAATTACGGATGCAATTGTCGAGGCAGGAAGATCCAGACTTAGACCAGTTTTAATGACATCTTTAACAACTATTCTTGCTATGATCCCGATGGTTTTTAGTAAAAGTATCGGGTCTGAATTATGGGGTCCACTTGGAATAACAATTATTGGAGGGTTGTTAGTGTCCATGTTGATTACTCTGATTCTTGTCCCGTGTTTTTATGCAGTTATGAATTTAAGAAAATTTAAAATCTGATAAAATGAGATTAATTTATATTAGCTGTAATGTGAGTATGCTTAGCGAAATTGAAGAATTGCTCAATAAATGCAAAGTTGATTGCTATCAAATTGTAGAACAGGCTAAGTCTGTCAATAAAATTGGAGACCCACGACTAAATAATGCAGTTTGGCCTGGATACAACTCTCTATTTTTTATAAATACCGACTCCGACCAAATTTATAATAATCTTATTTTAGAACTAAAACAATACAACAAAAGTGTTGATATGCCCGACGAAAAGATAAGCGTATCAAGCTGGAAAACCGAAGAATATTTCTGGGA
>JAFGVU010000100.1 GCA_016937855.1 Bacteroidales bacterium
TACTGAACAAAAGCATGCTCCATGTCTCCATAAAACCTAAAACCAAGAAAATTATCGTCGGTTGCATACTTTAATTCGACTAGAATCTGAGGTAAAGAGTCCTGAACATTTATCAAACCCATTTTCTTAAGACATTCATCAGTTTTATTTTCCGGCTTTTCTTTAGGACTACAGACAAGCTCAGACACTATGGTGTTTGCAGTGATATCTTTGGGGTTTTGGGAATGGCAATTATAAAAAAATGTTAAAATAATTATAATTACGAATATTTTTGTCTCTGTATTTAACATGAAATCATATCTTTGTAAACAAGGTATTTATAAATATTTAAAACTCAAAAATAATGAAAAGAACTGTAATTTTTATAATTAGTGCATTGTTATTATCAACACAACTAATTTTTGCACAAACTAAAGAACTTAGCATCGATGATGCAATTGTTGGCGTATGGCGCGAATTTTATCCCGAATACATTAGAGGAACTGAGTTTAGACCAAACTCAAAAACTTTTACTTACATTGATGATACTGTTTTAATTGAAAAAACAATAGACTTAAAAAAAGAGAAATCTCTTATCGATTTAAACACATTAAATTCAATTTTAAGCGATGCAGAAAAATCAGAATTAAGATATTTCCCTGCTTACAAATGGATTGATGAAAATACCATAAGATTTAATAATCAAAATGATATTATCGAAATTGACATTAAAAATAAATCGCTGGCAAAATACATCAAACTATCCGAAAAAGCCGAAAACATTGACTATTGCGAGCAAAACAATATGTCTGCTTATACAATTGGAAATAATTTATCAATAATTAACGAGGCCGGCGATATCAAGCAAGTTAGCAATGACAGAAATCTTGAAGTTATTTACGGACAAACTGTTGCTCGTAACGAATTTGGAATCGAAAAAGGCACTTTTTGGTCACCAAAAGGTAATTTTTTAGCATTTTATCGTAAAGATGAGTCGATGGTTACAAATTATCCAATAGTAAATACTGACAAGAGAATTGCTGAAGTTGAACCAACCAAATATTGCATGGCTGGAATGAAAAGCGAAGAGGTAACTCTAGGAATTTATGATATTAAAACCGAAAATGTTGCTTATATCGAAACCGGCGAACCAAAAGAGCAATATCTTACTAACATCGCTTGGAGTCCGGATGAAAAATTTGTTTACATCGCTGTCCTTAATCGCGAACAAAATCACATGAAATTGAACAAATATGATATTGCAAGCGGTAAATTTGTCAGCACTTTGTTCGAAGAAAAAAACGACAAATACGTAGAGCCTTTGCATCCAATGACATTCTTACCTTCTGATCCCGAAAAATTTATCTGGCAAACACGAAAAGATGGGTATTCACATCTGTATTTGTATGACACTAAAGGAAATCAAATATCTCAAATTACAACAGGCAATTTTGAGGTTCAAGAAATTTATGGTTTTACAGAAGATGGAACAGACATTATCATAAAAGCAAACAAAGAAACTCCAATTGATTTTGATATATATCGTGTTAATATTGCAAGTGGAGCAATGATTCGCATTACAAAAGATTCAGGCTCGCACGATGCAGTTGTTTCCAACGATGGAAACTATATAATCGACAATTTTAGCAGTAGCACTATTCCTAATGCCTATAAAATTTATAGTACAAAAGGAAAAGAAATAAGTACAATTCTGATTGCATCAAATCCTTTAGAAGAATACAAGCTTGGTAAGACAGAAATCGGGACATTAAAAGCAAACGACGGAGTTACAGACTTATATTATAGAATCGTTCTTCCTCCAGATTTTGATCCGACAAAAAAGTATCCTGCAATTGTTTATGTTTATGGAGGACCACACGCTCAACTTATCACTAATTCGTGGTTAAATGCTGGCGGTTGGGCTTATTATATGGCACAAAAAGGCTATATTATGTTTACCTTAGACAATCGTGGATCATCAAACAGAGGCGCTGCTTTCGAGAACATAATTCACAGACAATTAGGCACAGTTGAAGTGCAGGATCAACTTACCGGAATTAAATATTTAGAAAGTCTTGGTTATGTTGACATGGACAGAATTGGTGTGCATGGATGGAGTTATGGTGGTTTTATGACTACTACCCTAATGACAGATCATGCTGATATTTTTAAAGTTGGTGTTGCCGGCGGACCGGTAATTAACTGGGAATTATACGAGATTATGTACGGCGAAAGATATATGGATATGCCACAAGAAAACGAAGAAGGATATGCTAATAATAATTTGCTCAACAAAGTAGAAAAGCTATCAGGTCGCCTTATGTTGATTCACGGCACTTCTGATCCTGTTGTTGTTTGGCAACATTCTCTAAATTTTGTCGAAAAATGTGTAGAGAAAAAAGTCCTTATTGATTATATGGTTTATCCCGGACACGAGCATAATGTAAGAGGATACGACAGAATTCATCTGATGCGAATTGTCACCAGATATTTTGAAGATCATTTGTAAATTCTCGGAGTAATAAAAATTTTTATAGTATTCTCTGTCAACACATTACGTCTATTTTAAAAAAGTTGTATCTTTGCTTCAACCTAAGCTTTGAAACATGAAAAAAATACAGCTATTATTACTAATTGGTATTCTGTTTATTTTTACAATTGATGTTTTATCACAGACCGAATGGACATACTTTTCGGAAGATCCAATCCTGTCTATGGATCCAACAATTTCGTGGGATGCCTACGGTCAGCCAACAGTGCTCAAGTATAACGACACAATACGAATGTGGTATGCAGTAGCAGAAACAAGCGTAACCGACCCTATTGTTCGAGGCAGAATTCACTACGCATGGTCGCTCGATGGATTTACATGGACAAAACATCCTGGCAATCCCGTTTTAGATGTTGGTGGTGACGAACAATGGGATGGACAATGGCTGGATACTCCGGCAGTTCTATGGGATGGGACAGAATATAAACTTTACTACTATGCCGACTCATTATACTCTGCCGGACATCAGGACAATACAGCAATCGGACTTGCAACTTCGCCAGATGGAATAAACTGGACTCGTCAGGGAAAAGTATTGGAAAAAGGAGGAATTGATGATTGGGACGGTCATCATATTGAGCTCCCTGCTTTGTATTACGATAATGAAATTGGATTATATGCAATGCTATACACCGGAATGGATAGACAAAACTATCCTGATGCAGGTCTTATCCAAATAGGTCTCGCTGTATCTTTTGATGGTTATGATTGGACAAAATGGCCAACAAATCCTGTTCTAAATGTTGGCAGTTATCCTGCTTTTAACGATATTGGGGTTGCCGGACCTGCAATTATTGAAACTGATGGAATATTCGAGATGTTTTACACAGGCGTGCAGGCATTTGACATAGGTATTAGCTCATACGATTCGTTAAAAGTTGGATATGCCGTAAGTTTAAATGGTACTAGTTGGATACAATTCCCGGACAATCCTGTATTACAAGCAACACCGGGTGACAGCACTGTTTTTTGGGCAATCGGTGCAATTTATGATGATGCAGATGAACTTTATAAGTTATATTTTGAATCACATCATTGGCAATACGAAGAACCAAGTCAGCCAGGAGTTTTTAACACAATTAATGCCATATTTTACGCTACTGCGCCTCGGACAATAATCAACTCTCCTGCATGTGATATAAGTATTAGCGAAGATGTTATCATCTCGAACGGAAACAATACCCAACTCTCAGCTCAAGGCGGTGATTTTTACCAATGGGATCCACCGGAAGGCTTAAATGCAACCGATATTGCAAATCCAATTGCATCACCGGAAGTAACTACTACTTATTCGGTCTTAATTGTGAATGAAACATGTATTACAAAAGAAATGGTTACAGTAACAGTTGAAGAGCCATCGAAAATCACAGAAAACATTTCAGATATTGATTTAAAAATATTTCCAAATCCTGCATCAACAAGTGATAAAATTTCCTTCAATAAATTGATTATTGATTCAGAACTAAAAATATTAGACATTACAGGCAAAATTGTTTTTTATGATAATAACTTTTCGGGAAATAAAATCAATCTTAAATCCAATCTTAAATCAGGAACCTATATTGTAAAACTTAGTGATAAAAATTTAGATAAGGAGATTAAACTAATAATCGATTAAATGAAAAAAACTGTAATTGTATTCATTTTTGTTTTGTTTCTAATCCTATCCGGAAAAGCGCAAGTAAATTGGACAAAGCACACCAATAACCCTGTAAAGACTTTTGCAGCACAAGCTACATGTTTAGTCGAAGATGGAACAATAAAAATGTGGTATGCAGCCGGCGACATGGGTGTTGCTAGGATCAAAGCTGCATATTCAATTAACGGCCTTGAATGGATTGACATAAATGATGGAAATCCAATATTGCCATTGGGTGAACTTAATGAGTGGGACAATTCTTGGCAAGATACTCCCGAAATCTTAAAAGTTGACGATCTCTATTACTTATTCTATTATGGCGATTCAACAACAATGGAAATAATTAATATTACTTCTTATGATTCGGTTACTTGCGCAATTGGACTAGCTACCTCTACAGATGGATTAAACTGGGACAAATCAGAAAACAACCCAATTTTCACAAAAGGCGATAGCATTGATTTTGATGGAAGATGGATCGAGTCACCAACAGTATTGTTTAATGAAACAGATTCACATTTTTATATGTGGTATAGTGCAATGCCTTGGACAATGTTAAACAAAACTGGTTTTGCAACGTCAGAAAATGCTGAATCATGGAATAAATTTGATAACAATCCCGTAGTATCTGGTGGCCCTGATTATTATGACAATGTTGGAGTTTATGTACCATGTGTGTTAAAAACTGATGAAATATTCGAAATGTGGTACTCAGCAATGCCTCCTGTTGAACATATATGGGACTCCATAAAAATTGCTTATGCAGTTTCTTTAGATGGAATTAATTGGATTAAGTATCCCGGCAATCCTGTTTATGATAGATATTTTCCTCCAGTAAATCCTGCAACTGACAATATTGCAACATGGGCACCAGAGGTTGTATATATCGCCGATTCTAACAAATATTTAATGTATTATGATGGCTCTAATGGAATTAATCTAGCAATTGCCGAACGGGATATTTTGTTCTCAAATGAATGCGAAACAACAATTAGCGAAAATGTTACAATAAATCTCGGACAAAGCACTAACCTTAATGCAACTGGTGGAGATTTATTTACTTGGTTTCCCGTTACAGGACTAAATAATCCAAATGTTCCAGATCCTCTATCAACACCTATCGAAACAACCACTTATACAGCACTTATTGTAAGCGAATCCTGTATTACTTCTAGACAAGTTACAGTTACAGTTGAAGAGCCTTCATATACTGCACATATCGAATCAATTCCACAATTAGTATTATACCCAAATCCAGCATATTCAAAATCAGAAATTTTTTCTAATCTATCATTTGATAATGCGGTAATGAACATAACAGATGCTTCTGGTAAAGTTATTTTAACCTCTAATTTAAAAAACACTAACAAAATTATTAACTCTAACACTTTGACTCCGGGTATTTACTATCTTAGTATTATCGACAAAAAAACTTGCTTTAAAAGTAAACTGACAATTTTATAGCTCAACTAAAGCTAAAAAAACTTGCTGAGTATCAACTTTTTTTCAAAAAAAATTGATTTATCCTTAAAATATAGTTCTTACTTTTACGCATCTAAAAAAAAAGCATTATGAAAAATTTTACACACTTCTTATTATTAATAGGTATCGTATTTTCGTCAGTAAATGTAATTAAAGCTCAAGATGGCGAAAAAGAAAAAAATTTTGGTATAAAATGGTCGGGATATGTTAAAAACGACTTCTTTTACGATAGTCGTCAAACCGTTGATGCGCGTGAAGGACATCTTTTATTATGGCCAAGTGCACCATCTTTAGACGTAAATGGTGACGACATTAATGCCCACGGCAGTTTTAACTTTTTGGCGATTCAAACAAGAATTACCGGAAAAATTACCGGTCCAGATGCAATGGGAGCGAAAACATCTGGTGTTATTGAAGGAGAATTTTTTGGACATACAAATGGAGATATCAATGGTTTTAGACTTCGTCATGCTATCGTTAAGCTCGATTGGACAAAATCACACTTAATGACGGGGCAATATTGGCATCCAATGTTTGTTTTGGAATGTTTCCCCGGCACTGTATCATTTAACACAGGGATGGCTTTTGCACCATTTTCTCGTAATCCGCAAATTAGATACTCTTTTACTGCTGGAGGACTAAAAATATCAGCAACCGCTTATGGTGAGAGAGATTTTGCATCAAGAGATATTACAGGACTTGTTTCATCATCTATTTTTATGAGAAATTCTGGTATTCCGGGAGCAAACCTTCACTTAAATTACGGAACAGCTAACAAAGACGCCGGAACAGCTCTCAACACAGGTTTTGCAGTAAATTACCATACTATGCAACCATCCTTAACCACACCTGCTGGGTATATTACATCTCAATTTGTTCAATCATTGGCAGGAACGGCATATTTGAATCTAAAGCTAAGTAAAATAAATTTCAAAATTGCTGGGAACTATGTTGAAAATCCAACTGGAATGATGATGCCTGGAGGATATGCAGTTCTTGAAGTTATAAACTTAACTACACTAGATCAATCATATATTCCTACAAGAAGTGCTACAGGATGGATTGACATTTCTAGCACTGGAAAAAAATGGAATTTTGGCGTTTTTGCAGGATACAATCAAAACCTTGGAACTGCAAAAGATATTATTGGTATTCCGGGCGGATTGGGTATAAATATTGAGCACTTATACAGAGTTTCGCCAAGAGTAAACTACTATGCCGGCAAAGTGCAAATTGGCGCCGAAATTGAATATACGGTTGCTGCATACGGAGATGGTACTTATGACTCAAAAGGAGTTCCACAAAATCCTGAGGAAGTTGCAAATATTAGATTTATCACTGGTATCTATTATCATTTTTAAAAAACAAACTACGTATATTTTTAGCCCTGTATTTCGCAGGGCTTTTTTGTTAAGCCAGGCTGTTCTTCGAGTTAGCATGTTCTTAGAGTAACTCGAAGAACTTACTAACTACCGAGTTTACTCAAAAAAAAAAGACGAAAAAGTGTTTTGGAGTTTTTACAAATACAAAAACTTACTATCTTTAACGCAAACAAAAATCACAAATTTTAGTTAAAAAGATATGACAGACAAAAAATTTGACCCACGGAATAGCAACAAGTTAAATAATCCGAATAGATTTAAGATGATTCCTATTGAAATAATTGAAAAAGAATTAAATCTTAAAAACCCCAAAAATCTTGTCGATTACGGAGCAGGAACAGGATTCTTTACTGCTGAAATTGCCGAATTATATCCTAAAGCAAGAATATTTGCTTTAGATATTGAATCACAAATGGTTGATTATATAAACGAAAGTATTGACGCAACAAATATTTTTGCTTTAGAAATTGAAGACAATCAAATGCCATTTATCGAAAACGATATTGATGCTGTTTGGAGTATTGCTGTATATCATGAAATGAAAACCCCCGAAAAATGGTTAAGAAATGTTTACAGAACGCTTAAACCTGGTGGCAAATTGCTTATTATTGATTGGGCTAGAAATCAAAATCCAGAGTTCAAAGCAGGACCACCAATTGAGCATCGGGTTGATGAAAATCTTGTTATTGATACTCTAAAATCTCAAAACTTTAAAAATATTGGCCAAATTATCGGACTTTTAAACCACTTTGGAATTATTGCTGAGAAATAAAGTTAACAGCGTTGAGTCCAGATAATAAAAACTACTTTTCATAAACTTGTTAATTATTAAATATCTCTCTAAAATCTTTGATTGAATACATTTTCGACAAGCTATAATTTATTAATAATCTTATAACATTATTTTAACTCAAGTCCGAAATATTGTTGTACTTTTGCAGCCTTTTTTGGATAAGATTATTAACAATTAAACATAATTAAACAAAATGTCGATTAACAAATTACGAAACATTGGTATTGCAGCACACATTGATGCTGGTAAAACAACAGTAACAGAAAGAATTTTATACTTTACCGGAACCAATCGCAAATTAGGAGAAACTCACGATGGGCAAGCTACAATGGATTTCATGAAGCAAGAGCAAGAGCGTGGTATTACCATAGCATCGGCGGCGATTACGTGCAAGTGGAACGATCATCAAATAAACCTCATTGACACTCCCGGACACGTTGATTTTACAATTGAAGTAGAACGTTCCTTAAGAGTAATTGATGGAATGGTAGCAGTTTTTTGTGCTGTTGGAGGAGTTGAACCACAAAGCGAAACAGTTTGGAATCAAGCCGACAGATACAGAGTTCCGCGTATTGCCTTTGTAAACAAAATGGATAGAACAGGCGCAGATTTTGAGGCAGTAGTTGACCAAATGAATAAATATTTGGATGCTAAAGCTATGCCTTTGCAAATTCCAATGGGTGCTGAAGACAATTTTACTGGAGTTATTGACATTATAAAACGTCAAGCAATTACATTCGAAGACCACAAAAGACAAACTATTGAAATTCCTGCCGAGTACATAGAAAAAGTAAATGAAGCAAGAAAAGCTCTAATTGAAAAACTTGCAGATTTCGACGACGAAATAATGGAATTATTTTTTGATGATGCTGAGATACCTGACGAAAAAATAATTAGTGCAACAAGAAACGCTTGTCTAAAATTACTTATCACACCTGTATTTTGTGGCGCTGCTTACAAAAACATCGGAATACAATTGCTATTAGATGCAGTTATCGATTTATTACCTTCACCTATTGATGTTGGTTCTGTTGTTGGGAACGATTTGGACATCGAAGATAAAACACATACCCGTATCCCTTCGGCAAGTGATCCTTTCTCTGCGCTAGCGTTCAAATTAATAAACGATCCTTTTGTAGGTCAACAAACATTTATTAGAATCTTCTCCGGAAAACTCACAAATGGAATGCAAATATTTAATGCTACCAAAGGCAAATATGAACGTATAGGCAGGATTTTTAGAATAAAAGCAAAACAACGTGAAGAGATTAGCGAGGCCGGACCTGGAGAGATAGTAGCTTTGGTCGGTATGAAATTTACAAAGACCGGGGATACTCTTTGTGATCCAGAAAACAAACTTTTACTCGAATCTATTCATATTCCTGTTTCTGTTATTGAGTTAAAAATCCAGGCTAAAAACAAAAAAGACAACAACAAGCTTGGCGAAGCTTTGGCAAAACTCGTTAATGAAGATCCATCTTTTAATGCTCGCTTTGACGAGGAAACAGAAGAAACAATTATCTCAGGAATGGGCGAATTACATCTTGAAATAATTATAGATAGACTTTTAGATGAATTTAAAATGGAGGTTGAAGTTGGTGAGCCTTCTGTTGCTTATCGTGAAACAATTAACGAAACCGTAGAATCTAATTACAAACACTCAAAACAAACAGGTGGTAAAGGGCAGTTTGCTCATACAGTTATTAGAATGGAACCAAATCATGGAAATGGTTACGAATTTGTTAATTTAATTAAAGGTGGTGTAATTCCTAATGAATACATCCCTTCTGTTGACAAAGGAATTCGCAAAATAATGGATAGAGGAATACTCGCAGGATTTCCTATTGTTGACGTAAAAGTTGTTCTACTTGATGGTACTTACCACCCTGTTGATTCTTCAGATATGGCCTTTCAACTTTGCGGAATAGAATGCTTCAAACAAGGATTTAAAAAGTCAAATCCAACACTATTAGAGCCGGTAATGAAAATTGAAGTAAACACTCCTGACGAATATATTGGCGATGTTGTCGGAAATTTAAATCGTCGTAGAGGAAAAATCGAATCAATGCGAAGATATCGTAAAGGCTCGCAAAAAATTACTGGTACTGTGCCATTGATGGAAATGTTTGGATATTCTACTCAACTCAGAAACATCACATCGGGAAGAGCAAACTATTCAATGGAATTCTTTAATTACGAGCCACTTCCTCTTGCAACCCAAGAAGAAGTCTTAAAGAAAATTGCTGACAAAAAAAACAATTAAAAACTAGAAATATTTAGCTGCATAAATTTGAAGTTTTAGATTTTAAAGCTTTAATAAACACGAGGAATTATGTGATTTGCAATCTGTAATCTGTGATTGTTTACAGATTACAGATTACTGACTAAAAATTTTATGCACTAACAACCAAACAACAAATAAAAACTTATTGTATCTTTACAAAAAAACAAACATGATTGAACCTGGCAAAACACACAATTTAGAAATAATAAAAACAGAAGGTAACACACTAACTTTTAATGCGATAGAACTAGGTCTGATTGAGGTTGAAAATAACGATTTAGTCTTAAAATACAAGGTTGGTGATAAAGAAGATGTTTTTCTATATTACGACAACGACAACAAAATTTATGGTTTTTTAGGACGTCCAATCGCCGAAGTTGGAGAGTTTGCTCAGCTCAAGCTAATCTCAAACACTTCGATAGGTTCATTCTTCGATTGGGGAATTGATAAAGATTTGTTTTGCCCGTTCGCAGAACAAAAAAACAAACCTGAGATAAACAAATATTATGTTGTTTATATTTATATCGACCCACTAACAAACAGAGCTGTTGCAAGCATGAAGTACGAAAAGTTTTTCTCCGAAGAAAAACCTGAGTTAACCGAAGGTCAAAGTGTTAACACGATGATTCTTAACAAGTCACAATTAGGCTACAATGCCGTTGTTAACAATAAGTATCAAGGTCTCTTTTATGAGAACGAAACATTTAAGGAACTAAAACCAGGCTCAAAGATTCAGGCAATTGTACATAAAATTCGCGAAGACAATAAAATTGATCTTAGAATTTTTAAAAATGATGCTTCTGACATTTCTGAATTTGAAAATATGATTTTAGAGTACATTAAAAATAACAATGGTCGTATGAGTATTAACGATGACAGTGCCCCCGAATTGATTTACAAAACATTTGGGATTTCAAAAAAGAATTTTAAAAAAGCGCTTGGTTCGCTATATAGAAAAGAAATCATCGACCTATCAGATACCACCATTATTCTTTTAAAAAAATAGGATTATTGGATTGATTTTGTGCTTCAAATTACAGTTACAAACCTAAATCCAATAATACTGCCTACACTCACATAGTTTAGTGTTATACAACAGGCACACTTAAATGTCAAGATTTTTTTTTGTCTGTTACAAAAAATATTTGTAAATTGCGTTTGGAATTGAATTAAGCACTAACCCTGATTAATTACAATCCTGTTTTATTTGTTATTTTTAAATTTTATTTTTATGAATGTATTTGTCGCCAATCTTCATCCATCAACGAAAGGAGAGGATTTAAAAGTTTTATTCGCAGATTATGGACCAATTATTTCTGCAAAAGTAATCATGGATCGTGAAACCAGAAGAAGTAAACGCTTTGGATTTGTTGAATTAGAATCCGACGAAATGGGAGAAAAAGCAATTGCTGAATTAAATGAAACAGAGTTTCAGGGAAACACAATTGTAGTAAAGTATGCAAATCAAAAGTAAAAAAAGCGGCAATTGCCGCTTTTTTTTATAGTTTTATTATTGCGTCGTTATAATCTTCCTTAACCTGACCGGCTATCTCATGAAACTCAAATTCTGTTTTAGGCAAATTATCCTTCCCTAAAATTACTTTAAATGCATTTCCCGAAAAATACACACGAATATCTTCAACATCATCAGTTTTAGGGTAAAAAGCGAAAATTAACAGTCCGTTTTCCAAGTAATATTCTCTGTTAGATTCATCTTCAACTATAATCTTTACTAATTCATCATCATTATAATAGCCGATAATATTTTCGTTTCTACGTTCAATAAGATTGTCCATAGAGTTTACCTCCTTAAATCTTTTCCTGATGTTTTCTGTAGCATCATCATAATCAGGAAGCCCCCACAAAGTTTTACAATAAGCAAGATTTGCTTTCGCAGATTTTAGAATATTTAAAGGATTAAACTCATCATTTATATCAATAAAATAGTTTTCGCTTAAAGATGTTTCATCCGCAGTTTTGATTATCTCAAAATCATTACCGTTAAACTTTATAATTAGCTCCCCACAATTTTCGCATTGGTAAATAAAATACTTTAATTTCTGAAACTCATCATAAATATAATATTTAGAAAACCTCATTGCTGAGATGTAACTATCCTCCGAAATCATTCTTAAAGTTTCCCCGTGATAATTTGTATAGAAATAATAAAAAGATTTTTCAATTTTATAAACACCAACAGCAGGCCAAGGTTTTTCGTCAACATTTGTGATTATCACATCCTTATAATTATCGAACAAATCTCCGAACTCTTCCAGATACTTAAATGCAACCTCTTTTCTAACCTGAGTAAAAGAAACACAGACTATAATTAGGAAACTTATTAATAAAATAGTTCTTTTCATGGTTGTTTTTTTGTTTTATTCTAGATTACTTTTCAATTTCCCATGTAAAAATAACCGGTTCAACCGTATAACCTTTTTTACGCAACAACTCAATTACACCTTTATCACCAGGCAAATGGGCAGCTCCAACCGCACAAAAAAGGCTTTCCTTTTTAGCAATTTTAATAAAATTCTTTGCCATCCCAATATTTCTATCTACTAGAAATGCCTTATTAAACTCCTTTGGCAAGGCAGTATCATTGCTAACTTCAAAAATCTTTATCATATCAAAATTAAGATATGCCTGCAACAGTTCATCAAATTGTTGGTCACTATTAACACTAGAGGTATCTGTCAAACCTGTATAAAGCATTTCCACCTGTTCTTCAAGACTAATTGCATCTATCGCATTAATTTGATCCATAAATTTTTCGACGCCATAGCATGATTTGCCGGCTTTTCGAGCTTTATCAAGAAAATACAAATCAAGTGCGAGTTCCATATCCTGCTCCATTCCCATTTGCATAAGCTGTGAACTGAGAAAAAATGGTTTCATTTTATTATACATGAGCATTCCCGTACCGGTCTTTTCTTTTACAACACTATCGAGTATGTGATACTGCTCATCAGTTAAGAATTCGTCGATTGTATTTTTATCCATAAACATAGCCTCTTTTATCTCATCAGGGTTTATCTCATCCATCAGTATTTCCATCGCAAAAGCATCACACGATTCAAAGGCTTTAATAACAACATCATCAAAAGCAAACACTTTTTTGTTTTGAATATGAATAGTCCCATACAAATAAGAAGGCGATTTAATTTTTTTACCACTCACTTTCCACAATAAAGATTGGGAAAAGATTGTAATCGAAAACAATACTAATAATAAGGATAAAATAACTCTTTTCATAATTTTAATTTTTAAAGTTATAAAAATACAAAAAGCTCTTAAAATAAAGAGCTTTTTGTCATATTTTCATTCATTTAAGATCTAATTTGACTCCAAAACCTCTTCAGCTTTTTCTGCAATATTAGGTAATTCAAGCCCATATCCTTTTTTCTTATCCTCAGCTTTAAGCATAAATGCCACACCAATAGCTAACAAACCAGTAGCTGCAAAAATCAACATTGGGATAGTATAATCATAAATTGCTTTTCCACCTTCGGCAACAATATCGGGATTAGTAATACAATACTTATCGAGTACCCAACCGATTAGTAATGGCATTCCCATTAGTCCCCAGTTTTGCACCCAGAAAATAAGAGCATATGCAGTACCAAGTTGTCTTTCAGGGATGATTTTTGGAACAGATGGCCACATAGCAGAAGGAACTAATGAAAAAGTTATACCTAGTAAAACTATCAAGGCAATTGCGATGATATAATGGTTCATTGCAGGAACAGAGAATAACAAATGAACTCCAAGTAACATTATTGATCCAATAAGCATAATTGTAGCACCACGACCTTTTCTGTCATAAATATTTCCAAAGAAAGGAGTTAAAAGAATTGTTCCAAAAGGCAAAAGACTAGGAATAGTTCCGGCAAATTCAGGATCTACACCATATTTATTAACCATTAAATCGGATGCATAATATAAAAATGGGAAAACTCCGGAATAAAACAAAACACAAAGTAATGCAATTAACCAGAACCCTTTATTAGCCATTATAGTAAAGATATCTTTAACCTTAAAAGCTTCTTCTTCAGAGACTTCGTCAGTAATACCCTCAGATTTCTCGAGTTTTTTATCCATAAAGGTGTACCAGATAAAAGCGATAAAACCAGCAACTAGCAAGCCTAAGCCTAAGGCAACAGGAGCTGAGACAGCAGGCATTACATCAGTACCAAGTGCCATTGCAATTGGAACTGGAATTGCGAGAGCCAAGGCTGTACCAATACGAGCAGTAGCCATTTCTAGCCCCATAGCCAAAGCGAGTTCCTTACCTTTAAACCATTTGACTATAATTTTGGAAACTGTTATACCGGCAATTTCGACACCCACACCAAAAACACCAAAACCAAGTGCTCCAATGGCAATTTGTTTATCTACACCAAACAATAATCCATCCATTGGGATTATCTCAGATATTGCAATATACTGCAAACTAGTACCAATAATCATAGTAATTGCAGCACCTAAACCAGTAAATCTTACTCCCATTTTGTCGAGGATAAGACCTCCAAAAATCAACATCAAGAAAAATACGTTAAACCAACCGTAGGCACTATTCCATAGCCCAAAATCAGCACTCGACCACCCCATATACTCTTCTAGTATCGGTTTTAAGGGAGAAATAACATAATTAATGTAATAACCTGTCATCATTGTAAACGACACAACGGCTAGTGCACCCCATCTTGCGCCCTTTTTATCGCGCAAGGATTGTTTTATTGCTTCTGTCATAATAAAAGTTTTAGATATTATTAAATGAACCACAAAA
>JAFGVU010000101.1 GCA_016937855.1 Bacteroidales bacterium
AATGCATTCTTTTTTAACGAAAATGCTAAAATAATAAATTGTAATTTTTAGTAAAACTAAATGCAATTTCTTATTTAACGGGATTCGATTGTTCCTTCGTTCGTTTGTTTTTTTACCACCAACGGCTTTAGCACCGTTTTTATAAGTGTCCTCGAACAGCTAGTTGGCTGATTCGGAGCCCTCGCTACTTTTGTAGCAAAACACGAAAGCTACTAGTTTTGGCACTGGGTGCCAAACTCCAAAGTCCAAATAAAAAAAGGTCATTCAAAACAAAAATTTCTTTAAGTTTCAAATGACCTCCGACACTATGAAAACCACATCTGTCCCCTTCCACAAAAACAGATGATATTTTACCTTACAAGGCTAACTGTGCCTGTATAAGACTCTGCTCCTGAGAATAAATCTATAATATATACATAAGTCCCTGTTGGACAATCGTCCCATGTTGATTTTCCATCCCATAATTCTTCATTAGATCTGGTTTCAAAAACCAACTGTCCCCACCTATTAAATACTTGAATTCTTGAGGTAGGAAACATTTCGATGTTTTCAATTTCCCAAACATCATTGATTCCATCATTATTTGGAGAAAAAGCGTTTGGAATACTGATGCACTCTTGATTGCTTTCAGGAACAAAAACAATTATCTCTTCCGATTGACACTCATTTGCATCTATAATAACAAATAAGTATTCTCCCGGCAATAAATCCGAAAAATCAATATTATTATAACCCATATTTCTGTAAATCACACTGTAGGGTTCAACGCCACCTATCGGATACAAGTTAACTTCTCCATCCTGTTTACCATTACAAGTTGGCTGAATAGATTTATATATGGCATCTATTTTATCCGGTTGAGATAACTCTATCTCGCTTTGTATATAACAATTATTTGCATCTGTAATTTTTAACAAATACTCGCCCGCTTGAAGATTCGCAATTGTAGTAGCATCTGTAGCATAATTTCCGTATTCCCAACTATATGTATATGGCTCGACACCTCCAACTCCATGAGCAGTGAGAATTCCGTTATCTTCTCCAAAGCAATCGGGCTCTTTAAAAACAACATTATAATCCAATGATTGATCGGGTTCAGAAACAAATATTTCTGCATCTATTCTACAATTATTTTGATCGCGAATAGTAAAACTGTATAAGCCAGATGTCAGATTATCATTTAAAAAACCAAGTGTATTATTGTTCCATTGACAATTTAATTCACCTGTACCTCCATGTGCCAAAATGGAAATACTTCCGGAGTCTTCACCCTTACAATTGACATCTGTAACATTTGATTCATAAACAATTTGCTCAGGACTTTCAAGAACTTCCCGGGCAATTCCCAAACATCCCCAGCTATCAGTTAAAGTAACCATATAGTCTCCTGCTGATAATCCGGTAATAACTTCGGCATGCGAATTATTACTCCAACTATACGTTACAGGACTAATCCCGTCATTTGTAATTGCTTTTAAAACGCCTGTAAATTCGCCATAACACATCAATTCGTCAACAATAATAATTTCAGCATCAATACTATTTGTTGCAAAAATCTCAACATTTTCAATAGTTTGACAATTGTTATAATCGGTTACAGTTAATGTGTAAACTCCTACCGGCAAGTTGAAAATTGAAGAAGTTTCCTCATCGTTAGACCAAATATAGTTATATGGTTCAACACCTCCGTTTGCCCCTGCAATAATTCCACCCAAATGTTCCCCACAGATAACAGAATCAGTAAAGGTCGTGATTTGAATTGGATCGGGTTCTTCAATAAAAATACTATCTTGGATTTGACAACCAAAACTATCGGTTAGAGAAATGTAGTAAACTCCTGCTGATAAATTAGTCCTTAAAAAACTTTCGTTTCCATCATTCCATATTATAGTTTCTGCATTTGAGTTCGATACTTCTACATTAGCAGAATTATCTCCATAACACATTATGTCGTTCTCAATAAGTATCTCATAATCTATGGATTGAGAGCTGGCAATAGAGTGTTGCACAACTAAAAGACAACTATTACTATCGGTTATACTCACAATATAATCTCCTGACGACAATCCTGATCTATGATGTGAATTCAAATCTGGATTATCACTCCAGGAAAAACTGTAAGGAGGAACGCCTCCACTTACAGAAACATCAATTATTCCATTGTCGGTATCTGTGCAATCAAGTATCTGTGTTCCATTAATATCTGCTTGTATCGCATCTTGCTGAGGAATATAAACGCTATCTGTTTTTTGACATCCTTCAATTGTACTAACTGTTACTGAATACCAACCTGAATTAATATTTTCAAGTGTTGATAATGTTGAATGATTAACATCATTCCATACCAAAGCTTCTATTTCCTGATTTTCGCAAAAGACTGATACAGATGCGTTTGCATCGCCATTACAAGAAGGAAGCTGGTTAATTTCGAAAAAAATCTCCGGATCATTGGCTATTGTTACAATTTGAGAGTGAAGTGTGCTACAACCATGAGGAGTGGTGTAGAAATAAGTGAGTGTGTGTGCGCCAACACCAGTAGAGGAGGGTGAGAACCAATGATCGGAGATTTCTACTCCTGTGAATGTGCCTCCATGTGGTGAAACATGAAATGACACATCGGGGGAGTTTAAACAATATTCTGATTGTATTCCAGAAATAACAATTTCAGGAACTTCTAAAATTTCAAAGTTTTTCGTAGTTGAGCTAATACATCCATGATTATCTTCAATGGAATAAGTTATGTGGTTTTGGCCAATTGGCAAGCTTTGTGGATTAAAAGCATTTTCACTAAAAGAAATCCCGCTTATAGTGCCTCCCTGTGGTGTAAATATCGGTGTTATAAGATTGTCATTCTGACAATATTCATCTTCAACGCCGGAAATTAAAACAGGCTGCACATCGAAAACAAAAAGCTCAAAACTTACTTCATTTATGCAATTACCTGATATATATTCGTAATAGACTATATTTATTCCCGTATCAGCCATTTGTGGATTAAAAAATCCATCAACTACGGCACTACCGGACCACTGTCCACCATCAATATCGCACAATAAAGCAATTGGCTGAGAGTTTTTACAATATTCTGTTTCGCTCATCAAAGATGCCGGTAAAATATTCTGTACAAAAATGCTTACCTCATCACTTATAGTACATGAACCAGTTCCTAAATTATAGGTTAATTGATGATACCCAAATCCTGCAATAGAAGGATCAAAATACGAGCCATCAACAACGCCAATTCCTGTCCAATAACCAAAAATAGGTTCTGCATTTAGAGTTATAATATTGGAATTAATACAAACTGTGTCCGGGACATTAAAAAATATACTTTCACTGCCATCTATTACCAAAATAGTATCTAAACCAATAGATGTACAATTTGTATTTGAAACGGTATATGTTATTTCATGATAACCTAATCCTGCAATTTGGGGATTTAAAAGACCATTAATATCATCCGTTATTCCATTACCATACCACATACCTCCCGGCATCACAGCAGACAATTGATATTCTATGTTTTCGTTACAGTAAACGTTATTAGAGACAAAATCAGGATTTGGAGCATCTAAAACTTCAACTTGTGCACTAAATAAGTTTTGACATCCGTTGTTATTAGTTACATGCGTAATGCTATGAACACCAATTTCTGCAATAAGTGGATTAAAAACTGAAGATAAGCTATCAGTTATTCCGCTACCAGACCAAATTCCGCCATCAATTACACTAATTATTTCATGTGGATTGTCATACAAACAAAATTGCTCAGGCAAAGAAAACTCTGCATTAATCGCTTGATTTACAGTGAATATGGCAGTATCTCTGGAAAAACAACCACCATTTGAAATTTCATAATAGACTTCTCCCTCACCAATTCCGGCAAATGAAGGAGAAAAAACGCCCGAGGAGTCAACTATACCAAACCCTGACCATACCCCACCCTGATTTTGGGCAAAAACCGGTTGATCAGCTATATCATTGCAAAAAGAAGTTTGCCCGATTATTTCAGCTGTTGTATTGTCAAAAACAGAAATTTGAATTGAATCTATTGATTGGCACTCGCTGTTGGATAATTGATAACAAATTGTGTGTGTACCAACCCCTGCCGCATTTGGACTAAATTTTCCAGTGTAATAATTAATCATCCCCAAGCCTGACCAGTATCCTCCAGGATTTGATGCCTGTAAATAAATTGCATTATCTTCAATGCACATATCTTCGACAGGCTCAATTGCTGCATTAGGAGCCTGATTAATATCGATTGAAATTTGAGAAATGCTTGTACAAACACCTTGTGAATACTCATATATTATTGTTGAGCTATTACTAAACGCAAACTCAGGATTTATTAGACCTGCGATAGAATCAATTATTATATCTCCATACCAAATACCACCTTGAGGTTCTGCACTAATATTTTGTTCTCCTGAGTTAGAGCACAAACTTTCTGGTGCAGTAATAATAATTTGATTTGCTTCCTGAATTTCAATTTGAATTGTTTGTGAATCGAAACAACCTTCAAAACCAACATTATATGTGACATCGTATAACCCACTGCCAAGCATGCCTAGGTCAATTAATCCAACCACGCTATCAACAAGCGCTTCTGCCTGCCAGGTACCATAAGGGTTTTCTGACTCTAAGCTTAATAATCCCATATTATTACAAAAAGCCCCACTTGTCAGAATTTGTGCATCAGGCACAATTACATCTATATCAACGAATGTAGAGTCTTTACATCCAAAATCATTTTCGAGGTAATAACCGTAAATCCCATCATCCTCCGAATTAATATTACTAACAAAAAAGTTATAATCCTGAATAAGGTTTTGATTGGGAGTAACCCAGGTTGGATTTCCCAAATGTGAACCTTCAATTAAAAAGTTATCGCCTGTGCAAATTAATGGATTATAAAAAACTTCGGCAACAGGAGAAGGATTTACGGTTATGTGAGTCTCTACCTGAGTTGAACAGCCTATCTCATCTGCCACAGTGAGATAAAAAGTTCCCGAATGAGAAGTAGAGAGCTCTGAAATATTGAGAGTGTTAAGGTGGGACGTCCAATTTGCTGGTCCTTGCCAGTAATAAGAATAGAAGTTTCCAGGATTTAAGAACAAAATATCTCTTTCGCAAGCAGTAATGCTATCGGGCAAGAGTGGTTGCGGATATTCATTTATCTGAACATCAAAACTTTCATGATAAACGCAACCGTTACTACCTGTAACTGTAACTCCATATATGCCACTTTGCTCTAGTGTTACATTATTAAGATCAAAAGTATTCTCATCAGTAAAAAAGCCATTAGGTCCTTTCCACAAGTAACTAATTCCATTTTCAGCAAAAAATGTAATATCATCACCATTGCAAACCGGACTTGTATTAAATGCATTTGCTTGTGGTAATGGCAAAGCCTCTATATATGTCGAAAAAGTTTCTACTCCGCATGGATAATAAACATGAGCTTCTATATAGCCGGACTCAGTTATAATTGCATCAATAATTGTTGTGTCGGTATGTCCTGTACTCCACTCGATTCTGTAGTTTTCCGGCAAATAATCTAAATCAAGACTTACTAGAACCGTATCATTTTCACAAACCGGATCATGCGTTGAAATATTACCAGTAATCTCAATTGGGTCATAAATTGTAATAATTTCCTCTGTATATTCGGCTCCACATAAACAACCAGTAAATATTTTTATTTGAATCGATTCAATTCCTTCTGAAATATCATCGCTAAAAACATCATAGGGAACAACCAATTGTTCTTGTCCTGCAGGAATAACTAAGCTTAATGGAATAGTAGTATAGTCGATATCCTCAGTCGCTGTCCCGGAAATTTCAATCTCAAAACTTAATGGCTCAGATATATTGTTGTTATCCGACCTAGCAAAAACTAAATCGTTTGAACAGTCTTCATACGTTGTATTAACCAATACCCAATCTTCGGTATAATTCTTTACTAAAGGAATTGTTCCACTACTAAAACTACCTGCTTTAAGGAAAACACCAGAATCAAAAATTGGATCAGCCGCATCAGCAATTGCTAATCTGATGTGATAGGTTTCACATGGCGTAACATTTTCCTTTGCAATCAAAGTATGTGTCATGCCATCAAATTGCAAATGCTGCCCATTATCGTTGTTGTAATAGTATTGCGTATTGGTGTTTTGATTAACATTGTTGATACTAACCGGCGTATTTGTTCCACTGATAAGTGCGATGTTTTTGTTTTGATAATTCTCTGGTCCCCCGCTAATATGAAAAGTGAAAATATCATTAAAAACTCCACCTACATACTCTTCATACTCCTCGCTACCAAATGCATATTGAAATGATATTGTACTATCAGATGGGATAAAATCGAATTCTAGAATTGCTGCATCAAATGTAGCACGGTTAATAATTGCTGTCAATATACTGTCTCCGGGCATTTGCATATTGGTACATGTTGCAGGCGAATTATTGGGTCCGGTAACTTTGCTTACAGCACCACTCGACAAAACAATGCCTGAGTTAAAATCTAAACCCGGTGATCCATTTGTAAAATATCCTATGCTTTCGGGATGTCCGGTAAACTGAATATTTGAGGCCTGAATACACCCCGAAATCAATACATTCTCAACCATTTCCTCAGGAGACATTGACAAAACACTCACAACAGGAGCTCTATTAAATGACTTTGTAATAGGTGCAATTCCTATTTTCAACCTACCACTGCTGTGCTCTTCGTTTATCCATATACGTCCAAAAATAGTCTCTGAACTAATGTCTGTTTCAGATAATTCAATTGAAGATGTGCTATCAATAACCTGCGTACAGTAAATTTGTGATAAATCATTTCCGCTTTTAGTAAACAACTCAAACCCATGATCATAAATGTTCTCGAAAGATAATGTCAGTTTAAATGCATTAAAATCTTGTGCTTCTATTTGAAAATACAAATTTTGATGCATAAAATTTCTTCCGCATAAAGGTGTTTCAGAATCTAAATCCTCAACTAAAACATAATTATAAACATTCTCAGTTGCATCACTAGAAAAAGCTAATTCGGTCGGATTATTAATATCGGTTGAAAGGAGAATCTGAGCTCCAATATATGAGCAAGCAAACAATAATAATATGGAAGTTAAAATAGTTTTCATAGTTTTTGTGCACGCACAAATTATTTTATAAATAGTCTTTTTAGACTTGTATTATCTCCATTTACAAATGCTACATTATAAACTCCGGAAGATAATCCGCTTAAATCTATTTGTTGCTCAATACTTGCAAGAACAGAGTTAAACACAACTCGACCAATGGAATCATAAATCAAAATCTTAGTATTTGTTTCTGAAGAATTATTTAGTATTGTTATCATTCCTCCATCCGAAGGGTTTGGGTAAATCTCATAATCAACTGTATTATTATTTACACCTTTGTTCTCTTCTACAATTACTGAATTAGTAATTAGGCAGAAGTCTGTTTTTACAGTTAATGTATAAATACCTTCGTTTGATGCAAATATGCTATTTCCGGTTTCGTTATTACTCCAGATATATTCAAGTATATTTGAGTCATAATTTGATTCATATTTAGCTGTTATCAGCTCAGGAAGTAATTTTACTTCTATAATCCCATTTAATTCATTTTCAAAAACAATTTCGTTGCTTATAAAAACAATATCAATATTATCAGAATTATCGTCACTCCCCGAAGACCATTGGTTTGATAAACTTATCCCTATTTGATCATCATTTTCGTCTATGCTATAATCAAGTTTTTCGGTAAAATAAAATGTATCACCAGGATTTAGGTCTTGTGTAATAATAATAGAGTTAGTTGTTGAGAGACTTCTGGTTTTTAGTTTTACAATATAAGAAATATTTGTACCCTGAAAAATAGTGTTGTTACCGGCATTATATAATTCATAAGCAATATCAATACCACCAATATTATTGTCACAAATATAGATAATGCTATCAACAGCGTTTAAAATTAGGTTAGGCTTATCTGCAGGAACATCAATTATAACAACTTCTACTTCCTCTTTAGTTTTAAAAATAAATTGCTCCGACCAATCACTATTCTGATTACTATTTGAACAAAAACCTTGGACATAAACTCCATATTCTGTGTTGGGTTCAAGCTCGTCAATAAAAACACCGGGTTGATACAAGCCTTCTATTATTGTTCCTGTTCCCTGAGCAAAACCTAATTTCCCGAACTCAACATTCCACAATGTTTGATCAGCAAAATTAAGCCATTTTATTTTTGCTGCACTTATAGAAATACTATCCAAAACAAAATCTGTAACAACCTGACAATCAATAATCTCAGTATCTAAAGTTGTAAACTCAAGCCCTTGAGAATATAAATCCATTCCACCACATTCGGTAATTACATACGCTAAATAAGTTGTTCCAGGATTTAATCCCGTGAGTATTGACTCTGTGCTTTGAACATTCTCAACTACAATTCCATTTCCTTTTGAAAATCCACTTACTCCATATTCTACTTTATAATCTTGTGAAGTTCCTGTCCAGAAAAGTTTTGCAGAATTTTCAGTAATATCACTAACAATTAAATTTTCAGCAGTATTGCATTGTTCCGGATAACTAATTCTAATTTCATCAACATATAGATAATACTCATAAACACTTTTGTAATGGATTAAAATATTTGATGTTCCGACGGGAATCAATGCTTTATACTCTTTCCAAGAGTTATCGGCATCGGTGATATTCTCACTCCAAACAACCGAATTCATAGGGTTTTGATTATCCGATGACATCCCAACCGAGAATACCTCTTGACTTCCTGACAAAGTTCTGTATCTAAAACTAAGCTCAAGTATTTCTGTTCCTGATATTTCTGGACTTATTAAAAATTGATCGTAAGGGCTACCAACTTCATAAGAGCTAAATCTAAGGCTGCTGTTTCCGGTAAATGCAAGCACATCATCAACAATAACATTATTTGCCAGATTATGAGTTTCGCCACCATATAATACTGTCCAACACTCCATTGGATTTAAATCATTCTCAAAACTTTCGAAATATGGAATCTGCTGACCAATTTTACACTCTGTATAAAAGTTATAAGGTCCTTCCCACGAACTTACACCTTCCTCACAGTATGATCTAATGTACAACGAATAATCAACTCCGCTAACAAGATTATTAATAAATGTGCTATTAATGTTTATATTGCTAATTCTAGTTCCTTCGCCGAAAGTAAATCCCAAAGCACCATATTCTATTTCGTATGTAATGGCGGAATTTTCATGCCATGAACAATAAATAGAGCTTTCCTTAATATTAATGAATTCAAAACCTTTTACTTCATTGCAATCTGCTCCTTGACTAATGCTTATATTATCTAAACCAATACCATAACCATATCCTGACTTTGCTAAAAACGCGATCTGATATGTCTCGCAAGCATCTGGTAAAACAACTACTTGTTTTTCCCATTCCATAATGGAGTTTTCAAAAACCTCTAATTCAAACCATTGTGAATTTAATGATGTTCTGTAATAAAGAGTCAAATTATCGAGGTCCAAACTCCATGCTGGTTGTAAAAGATAAAATGAAAGCAAAGCAACATCAACAGACGATAAATCCATTACAGGACTAATTAACATTGTTTGGTCCTCATTATAATTATAGGAGTAAAAAACAGCGTTTGTATTTCCATCTTGCGAATTGCTAAATCCACCATAAGGCAATCCCTGCATAATGTTCCAATCGGCATCTCCTGAAACATTTACCTGAGTCCAGTTATCAAAGTCCGAAATAGTCTCAAAACTGTCGGAGTATAATATGCTATTTTGGGAGTATGCGGACAAAATAAATCCAATTAGTATCGTGGAAAAAAGTATTTTAATTTTCATGTGTCTGTATTTGTTCAAATTAATAATTCATCATTCAAAAACCACCTCTACAAATTTATATTAGATGTCAATTAAATCTCAATCATGGTAAGAGTAATGATACTTGTGGTTTGTTTTTCCATACATCAGACTAATAAAATTGAATTGGATTCCTTAAAAAATAATTCTCAGAGATATTTTTTAAATAGCAATTTTAGTAGAGAAATATAGCATATTTAATAATAAAATATCGTCATATATATAAGGACACTAGTAAAAAAATAGTGGGTTTTGTAACTTACAAACACAGATATTTTTAACGTAAAACGTCACTTAAATGAATTTTATGAATAAAATGGAATAAAATTTTATCGAACGTTTATAATTCGAAGATTTTTAACACAAGAAGTCCAAAAATCGCAACAAATTTATTTAAATTATAACATGTAACTACTTTTGTTTATCCTTTTTTTTGACATGTTATAAAACAGCTAAAAACATACCTAGAGGCAATTATAAAATACATATTGCTGATTTATGGCAACTCTTACAACAATAAATAATTCTCAAAAATAAAATGAAATAAAACTTAAATATATTATCTTCGTGGCAATATTATGTGTAAAGATTTTTTAATAATAGCCGGTCCTTGCAGTGGTGAATCTGAAGAACAACTCTTTACTACAGCAAAACAACTAAAGGAGCAAGTAGCGCCAGACTATTTTCGTGCGGGTATATGGAAACCTCGAACACGTCCGGGTAGTTTTGAAGGTGTTGGGGAAAAGGGGCTTTTATGGCTCGAAGAGATTCAAAAAGAATTTAATATTAAAGCCATAACAGAAGCAGGAAGCAAAGAACATGTTGAACTTCTTCAGAAACATCACATCAACTCCTTTTGGATAGGTGCGCGCACAGTTGCTAATCCTTTTTCGGTACAACAAATTGCCGAAGCTGCTGCAAATACTAACATGACGGTCTTTGTAAAAAATCCTATTCACCCCGACATAGAACTATGGACAGGAGCAATAGAAAGGTTTTTGTACTTGGGGATAATAAATGTTTTTGCAATTCACAGGGGGTTTTATCCGTACGAAAAGACACACCTTCGAAACGTTCCTCGCTGGGAAATTCCGATTGAGCTTGCTCGACGTTTTCCTGATATCAAAATAATATGCGATCCTAGTCACATTGCCGGCAATACCAAATACATTGCAGAAATATCTCAGCGTGCAATAGACTTAAATATGTGTGGATTAATGATTGAATCGCACTTTAATCCGGAAATTGCCTTAAGTGACAAAAAGCAACAACTAAAACCCGAAGAACTTAAAAACATTATTAACTCGCTGGTATTTAGAAATAATAAGGATTTTGATGATTCATTTAAAATACAACTATCTGAGTTGCGCGAAAAAATTGATGTTATTGATTATCAACTAATCGACATGCTCGAGCATAGATTTAAACTAGTTGATGAAATTGGAAAACTAAAGAAATCGCACAATATTACGATACTTCAGTTAGAACGATGGAAAACCATTGTAGAATCACGGTTAAATTACGCAAACACCGACAATATTTCTCGCGATTTTCTGTTAAAAATACTACAAATGATTCATAAAGAATCTATTCAAAGACAAAACGATATTTTTGGATCACCTTAAACATTACTAGTTTTAAAAATCACCATCCCATTAAGGTGCAGCGCACAGTAACATCAGTAACCAATACAACAAGTACAAAAAAAGTAAGGTGCAGAGCACCGAAATATTATTAACCAAAACAACAAACGAGACAAATCAAGGTGCAGAGCACCGAAATATTATTACCATAACCAATAACGGCGTCAACCCAAGGTGCAGAGCACCGTAATATTATTTACCTAAACAATTTTCCCAATTCATATCCCGTTATCACGATAAATTTTGCATTTTTGTAAAATAATTAGAAAATAATGAAATTTAATAAACATATTAGGCTTCTGTATTTTATCGGACTAATTGCAATAATCTTTTCATGTGCAAAACAGGTTGCTGTTAGCGGTGGCCCAAAAGATGTTACACCACCGGTAATGATAGAGGCAACTCCTCAAAACGGATCGGTTAACTTTGATTCAAAAATTGTTTATATCAAATTCGATGAATACATCAAATTAAATAATATTAATCAAAAACTCATTATTTCTCCTCCAATAGATGAAGCTCCGGTAATTACTATAAAAGGCAAAGGTGTTAAAATTAGTCTCAATCCCGAATTATTGGATGAAAAAACAACATATAGCCTTAATTTTAACGATGCAATTGCAGATAATAACGAGAATAATGCTCTACACAGTTTTGTATATGCGTTTTCGACCGGACCACAAATTGACTCTCTTAGTTTTTCGGGCTCTGTTATTGATGCTTTTACCAGAAAACCTGTTGATGATGTGTGGGTAATTTTACATGATGTGTTTGCCGATTCTGCAATTAAAACATATAATCCGGCATATCTAACAAAGGTTGACAAAGACGGTAAGTTTATGATACCTTTTGTTCGCGAAAATAATTACCGAATATATGCTCTCCGAGATAACAACTTTAACTTTCTTTTCGATCTGCCCGATGAGGGAATTGCCTTTCTCGATAGTATTTATAGACCGGGTGTAGAAACTATAAGCTCATCTGATACTTCAGGAAAAATAACATATAGGTTTAAAAACTATCCTGCAAATATTGAGCTTCTTATTTTTGCCGAAAACAAACAAGCGCAGTTTATTAATTCATTTAATCGTTATAAACCCGATTATCTGGAATTCACATTTAATTCGACCCAATATTCAGAGTTTGATGTAGTGATTAATGATGAAAACGCAATTATTTACTCTAAAGAAAATCCTGATACAGTAAAAATTTGGTTACAAAATAAAGAGGTTATTGATAATGATAGCATTAACGTATTGGTTAATTATCAAGATCCGGTATATCCCGACACAATCAGACACGACACTCTTGTTTTTAGAAAACCTGAAAATACACTTAGAGATAGCTTAATAGAAATATCTATAAATAAAATCAAAGAACCACACAAAAAATTAAATCTAGTTTTAAGCTCACCGATAAATGAAATTAATTCAAAATTTCTAAAACTTGAATTTTTATCTGACTCTGTTTATTTACCAACCGAATTTACCTTGAAAGCCGATAGCACACATCCATTAAAAATAGAAATTGATGCTGAGTTTCTTGAAAAAACGGAGTATCGCATTATTGTTGACAATGAATTTGTGAAAAACTCGTTTGGTTTATCAAACATTAAAGATACTTTAGAATTTAGTACGACATCAAGTGTTGAATATGGTAATTTATTGATAAACTTTCCGAATTCCGATAAAAATTATATTGTACAATTACTTAAATCAGATGTAGTCGTTGCCGAGATAAATTCCACAAATGGAATAACAGATTTTCAATTTATAAAACCTGCAACATACCGCATCCGGGCAATTGAGGATAATAATGGTAATTTAAGATGGGATACAGGAGTTTTCGACAATCATGTTCAACCCGAACCTGTTTATTATTATCCGGGTGAGTACGAAATCAGAAGTAATTGGAATCATGAAATAGATTGGAATCCAATTAATGACCTTAATAAGTAGGCTCTGCTGATTTTATCTTTCGATTTTCCGCTTAAAAGATATTAACAGCCCAATTTACCAGTTCTAATTTTTTCTTTGATAGCATTAATCATATCATCGGACATAGCCTCCAAATTATAACTAGGTTTCCAGCCCCACTCTTCGCGAGCAGCACTATCATCTATTGACATTGGCCACGAATCTGCGATAGCTTGTCTATAATCAGGTTTATATTCTATCTCAAATCCCGGGACTCTTTTCGCGACAGCATCGGCAAGCTCTTTAGCAGAAAAACTCATTGCACCGACATTAAAATCACCGTGATGTTTTAAATTCGCAAAATCTGCTTGCATCAAATCAATTGTAGCTTTAAGACAATCGGGCATATACATCATTGGTAATCTAGTGTTTTCATTTACAAAACAAGTGTATTTACCTTTTTGTACAGCATCAAAGTATATTGCTACAGCGTAATCAGTTGTTCCACCACCGGGCATAGTTTCGTGACTAATTATTCCGGGATAACGTAATCCTCTTACATCAAGTCCATATTTTTTTACATAATAATCTGCAAGTAATTCACCGCTAACTTTTGTAATACCATACATTGTTGTTGGTCTTAATATAGTTTCCTGTGGCGTATTTTCTCTTGGCGTTGATGGTCCAAATGCTGCAATTGAACTTGGTGTCAGAACTTGCTTTAGTTTCAATTCGCGAGCAACTTCCATCACATTAATAAAGCCATTAATGTTTACATTCCATGCTAACATTGGGTGGCATTCACCAACTGCCGACAAAATTGCAGCAAAATTTACTATTGCATCAATATTATGTTTTTTAACGATATCTGCTAAACGCTGAGCATCAGTAATATTCAATTGCTCAAATAATCCTGTCTCTTTTAATATCGGACAAACATCATCTTTTAAGTCAGCTGAAACAATATTTTCGTTGCCGTAAATTCCTCTTAGTTTAACAACTAATTCTGATCCAATTTGACCACCGGCTCCAATTACAAGTATTCTTTTTATATCTGTCATGAAATAATATTTTTTACAAATCTAAGATTTCTCGCAAAAGTAATAAAAAATATTTATCATGTTTCTTTTGTGTTATTCGACGAAAGGTTTTTTGTTAAAATTTTCAAAAAAAATTTGCATTTACATTTTATATATCCTATCTTTGACCAAACGTTCAGTCAAAAAACACAATTAATAATAGTATTATATGTCGCCCAGAACAGCAAAACAATACGAAGAAATAAGAACAGATAAGCGAAAACAGATAATGGAAGCAGCTGTTAAGCTTTTTGCAGAAAAGGGATTTCATGCAGCCTCAATCAGTTTGATAGCAAAAGAAGCCGGAATTTCTAAAGGTTTAATCTACAATTACTTTGACAGTAAGGAAACACTGCTAAAGGAAATTATGGATGAGTTAACAACTCAGGTAATGGATTTGATGAATCCTGATCACGATGACGAGATTACATCTCAGGAAATGGAAGATTTTTTCTCTCTAATAATAAAATTACTAAAAGATAACCACGAGCACTGGAAACTGTATTTTCAGTTATCTATGAAAAAAGATGTTTTCGAGATAATACAAAAAGACTATCATAGTGATAGAATTCAAAAAAGTCAGGCATTGATTTACAAATATTTTTCCGAAAGATTTACTAATCCGCAACTTGAAATGTTTGTATTCTCATCTATTTTTAAGGGATTTGCAATGCAATATGTATATGCTCCTGAGATGTTTCCTGACGAAATAATTGACCAATTTAAAAACAGATTAATTAACATGTTCATTAAAGATAAAATGTAAAAAACATTAAACGCTCTAAAGATATGAAACCAAAAATCCAACTTTTAATTGTCGCTACATTTATTAGTATTGTAATATATGCTCAAAATGCGACCGAGATTGTTAGCCGCGCTCATGAAAAAACAAATGGAAATTCGAATTACACCGAAATGACAATGAAAATTGTTCGCCCTACTTATGAACGTAGTATTTCGATGAAAGCATGGTCATTAGGAACAGACTTTTCGATGGTTTACATTACTGCACCTGCAAAAGAAAAGGGACAAGTTCACATGAAACGCGAAAAAGAAATGTGGAATTGGCAACCGGCGATTAACCGTATGATAAAACTTCCGCCTTCGATGATGATGCAATCGTGGATGGGAAGTGATTTTACAAATGATGATTTAATAAATCAGGCTTCGATTGTAAATGACTATACTCACAATTTAATTGGTGAGGAAAAATATGAAACTTATTCATGTTATAAAATCGAACTTACCCCTAAAGAAAACTCTAATGTGGTTTGGGGAAAAATTGTTTTGCTTATTACTAAAGATGACGAATTCATTCTAAAATCGGAATATTTTGATGAAGACAATGACTTGATTAAGACTGAGCTCGCTTCAGATATTAAAATCTTAGGTGGCAAAAAAATTCCAACAAAATTCACAACAATTCCTGCCGACAAAAAAGGGAATAAAACCATTTTAATTATGGACAATATTGTTTTTGATTACAAATTAGACGAGTCGTTTTTTACCCAACAGAATATGAAAAAAATTAAGTAGTGCAAAAAACTTGTAGTAAAATTTATACTATCTATAAATAACAAAAAATGAAAAAAAACATCACCATAAACCAACAAACCCCAACCACTCTAGGCATCCCGAGAAAATCACGAACCTCAGGTTCGAGGATCCTCGGGATAACGGGACAGAAATTGCACATAAAATTATTCACAATTACAGTTTTCTCTTTTAACCTCGTTAAATATAAAAATTCCACTAAGCAATTTCATATTCTCGAGGATTCTCGAAGAATAACAAAAATCGCAGATTTTTTATTCTTCGGAACTTTAAACACTCTAGGCACTCCAAACACTATAGACACTTCAAAAACTCAAAAATAAAAACCATGAACTACTTTAAACTCGCATGGCGCAACATTTGGCGGAATAAGAAACGGACACTGATTACAGCCGCTTCGGTTTTCTTTGCATTATTTCTTGCTATTTTGATGGTTGGACTGCAAGAAGGAACCTATGCACACATGATAAAAATTTCGGTCGAAGATTTTTATGGATATGCACAAGTTCACGGAAAAGGCTTTTCCGAAGACAAAACTCTAACAAACTCGCTGGAATACAATCAGGAGATAATTGATTATCTTAACTCAAACAAAAATGTAAAACAAATTCAGCCACGAATCGAAAGCTTTGCACTAAGCGCTTTTTCTGATAAGTCAAAAGGAATAGTAATATTGGGCGTTGACCCGAATCTGGAATTCGAAAAGCCAACAATTAAAAAAAGACTGGTTGCAGGCAATTTCGATGAAATATATGACAACGGAATCGTTATTACCGAAAAACTTGCCGAATATTTAGGAGCAGAAATAGGAGACTCTCTCGCTTTAATTGGTCAAGGCTACCAAGGAATAAGTGCTGTTGGATTATATAAAATAGTTGCAACAATCTCGATGCCTAATCCAATGTTAAACTCCGGTCTTGCTTATCTTGATATCAAAACTGCACAAGAGCTTTTTAGTCTCGAAAACAGACTTACAGGTCTTTCGTTAAGTTTTAATGATAATAGAAAATTTAAAGAAACAACTCAAGAACTTCGATCCAATCTACCAGAAGGATATGAAATTTTTCACTGGGAAGAAGAAATGCCCGAAATAAAACAATTTGTCGAATCAGATCGTGCCGGGGGTCAAATTTTCTTGGTGATATTATATATTATCATTGGATTCGGCATATTTGGAACAGCACTAATGATGATTGCCGAAAGAATCAAAGAATTTGGAATTATGGTTGCCGTTGGAATGCAAAAGATGAAAATCGTAATTTTAGTAGGAGTCGAAATGCTTTATATAACAAGTTTGGGAATAATTGCATCTATTGTTTTTAGTATTCCTATTATGTATTATCTTAACATCAACCCCATCACTTTTACCGGAGACATGGCAAAAACCTATGAGTCTTATGGCTTTGAGCCCGTTATGCCGGCTGCTTTTCAGCTCGATTATTTTATTAACCAACCAATAGTTGTTATTATCATTACGATTATCGCAATTATTTATCCGCTATGGGGAATAAGCAAACTCGATGTGATTAAATCAATTAGAAAATAATAAACCAAATATTATGGAAATCATTAAAATAGCATGGAGAAATATCTGGCGTAATAAAGCAAGAAGCTTGGTAATTCTTATTTCGGTAAGTATAGGTATGGTTGGCGGAATATTTGCCACCGCTGCCATGATAGGTATGACAAATCAAAGAATTGACACTGCAATAAAAACCGAAATATCACACATACAGCTTCATAATCCTAAGTTTATTGATAATCAGGAACAGGAATACTATCTCGAAAATACTGATGAACTGGTCGCAAAAATATCCAAAAGCAATTCTGTTTCGGCGGTTTCAACGCGATTAAAAATATCGGCAATGATAAGCTCTGCTGAAACAGCATCCGGAGTAATTATAAATGGTGTGGTTCCGGCTGATGAAATGAAAATATCAAATTTATCAACCAAAATTATTGAAGGCGAATATTTTACAGAAAACAAAACCAACGATATCGTAATTAGTCAAAAACTTGCTGATAAACTTAAACTTGGGATTAAATCAAAACTTGTTCTAACATTTCAGGATGCTGATGGAAATATTGTAAGCAATAATTACAAAGTTTGCGGAATTTATCGCACAAACAATCAAATGTTTGATGAAATGCAGGTTTTTGTTAAAAAAGCACCACTAGGAGATATTTGTGGATATGATGAAAACACTGCTCAAGAAATTGCAGTTTTATTAAACAATAACGAAACCCTTACAGAAACCGAAGATGAGATTAAAAGCATTGTCGGCGATAAAATTTTGGTGAGATCCTGGAAAAAAATCAGTCCCGATTTAGGAATGTTAACCGATATGATGGCGCAATATTCGGGTTATATTTTGGGAATAATTTTGATGGCTCTGGCATTTGGAATAATCAACACTATGCTAATGGCAATACTTGAACGCAAAAAAGAACTTGGAATGATGATGGCAATTGGCATGAACAAACCGAAAATTAGGGCAATGATAGTTTGGGAAACCGTATTTTTAACATTTACGGGAACTATTGTTGGGATGACAATTGCACAAATTTTGGTTTCATATTTCGGCAAAGTTGGAATTAATCTGGCAATGTATGCTGAAGGGTTCGAGGCAGTTGGATTTGAAGCAATGTTATATCCTGCTCTAAACACAGGGTTCTACATTCAGGTTGTTGTGCTAACAGTATTTACAGCATTATTCTCAGCAATATTCCCAATTAGAAGAGCAATAAAAATGAATCCGGCAGAGGTTTTACGAACGGAGTAAGTTAAAATATACGTAAAATTAAAAAGAAATAGAATGAAACACATTAACAACTACATAAAAAACACTCTCGCCACTTTAGACACTTTAGGCACTTAAAATTATACATCATGAAAATAATAGAAATCAAAAACCTACACAAAATTTACACCGAGACAGCAGTTCCGGTAAAGGCGGTAAACGGAATAGATTTAAGCTTTGACCAAGGTGAATTTACGGCAATTGTTGGTCCTTCGGGATCGGGAAAAACGACTTTTCTAAATATGCTTGGCGGCTTGGATAAACCTAGCGAAGGCGAAGTAATAATTGATGGAATTAATATCGGAAGTTTGAGTTCAAAACAAGTAATCGATTTCCGATTAAGGAATATTGGCTTTGTTTTTCAGGCATATAACTTAATTCCGGTTTTAACGGCAAAGGAGAATGTCGAATTTATTATGCAGCTGCAAAATCAAGACAAAAAAGAAAGAGAAGCTCGTGCTATTGAAATGCTAAAAGCAGTTGGGCTGGGCGAAAGAATAAATAATAGACCGGCAAAACTCTCCGGAGGAGAACAGCAACGAGTAGCTGTAGCAAGAGCTTTGGCTTCAAAACCAAAATTCATTCTTGCCGACGAACCAACGGCAAATCTCGATTCTGCATCAACAAATAATTTGCTCGAAATAATGCAGGAGCTTAATAAAAAAGAAAATATCACATTCATTTTCTCAACTCACGACCAACGTGTAGTTAACAAAGCAAGAAGAGTGATTACAATCGATGATGGCAAGGTAAAAACTGATGTTAAGATTTAACAATTGTGAATAAATTAAAGTCGATTATCTTTTTACCTTTAATCATCCTTTAGTATCTTTACAACAAACACATTTGCTATGACAAAAGAAAATTCAATAAAAGTTTTTGAACAGAAACAAGTTCGCACACATTGGGAAGCAGACCAAGAAAAATGGTATTTTTCGATTATTGATATTATCGGGATATTAACTGACAGTCCTAATCCAAGAAAGTATTGGAGCGTTTTAAAATCTAGACTTAGAAAAGAAGGAAGCGAGTTGGCAACAAATTGTAGTCAACTGAAAATGTTGTCAACTGATGGTAAATATTATAAAACCGATGTTGCTGATACTGAGCAAATTTTCAGATTAATTCAATCTGTTCCTTCGAAAAAAGCCGAGCCTTTTAAACTTTGGTTAGCACAGGTTGGGCGTGAACGAATTGATGAAATTGAAGACCCCGAAATTGGTATTGACCGACTTATGGAGACATATTTGCGAAAAGGCTACAGCAAAGATTGGATTAATCAACGTTTAAAAAGTATAGAAGTAAGAAAAGAGCTGACAGACGAGTGGGAAACACGTGGTGTTCAAAAGGGGCAGGAGTTTGCAATACTAACCGATGATATTACAAAAGCATGGAGCGGTCTGTCCACAAAAGATTATAAGGTCTTAAAAGATTTGAAGAAAGAAAATCTTCGCGACCACATGACTAATCTAGAATTAGTTCTTAATATGCTCGCCGAGGCAACAACAACTGAAATCTCGAAAGAAAAAAAACCTAATACATTTAATGAAAATCGCAAAATCGCAAAGCAAGGTGGTACAATTGCCGGTAATACCAGACGAGAAATTGAAGAAAAGACAGGAAAAAAAATAGTAAGCGGTAAAAATGCTAAAGAAATTAATCCTAAGAAAAATATTAAATTAGATTAAGAATAAAACAGGCAAAGAGTTTCGACTATACTCGAAATAATACGCAATAAATTCAAATGATTCGACTGTAGTCGAAATAAAATTTGTATATTTGCATAAAACAAATATTATGATTACAAGATACAAATATTTACAAAGAATAATTCCGTTTATTGATAAACCTTTGATTAAAGCAGTTACTGGAATACGTAGATGTGGAAAAAGCACCTTTCTCAAGCAGATTATCACACATTTAATCGAAAACGGTATCCGTCAAGAACAAATAATCAGTATAAATAAAGAATTGCTTGAATTTGATTCTATTCGCAATTATTTCGATTTGCATAAATTTGTAAGTTTAAAGGCAAAGAAAACCGATCAAAAATATTATTTGTTTATTGATGAGGTACAAGAAATCGAAGAATGGGAAAAAGCAGTTAATTCATTTCTGGCAGAGGACAAGTATGACATTTATATAAGTGGTTCAAACGCAAGGATGCTTTCTTCGGATTTAGCAACATTGATAACAGGCAGATACATAGAATTTAAAATTTACACTCTAAATTTTTCTGAATTCAAAGAACTTTATTTGACTCATCAAAAGAATCTCGATGAGGATTTTGTTTTTACAGAATACATTAAATATGGCGGTTTTCCCGGATTGCATAATCTTGTTTGGGAAGAAAGTATTTTAAGACAATATCTCGAATCTATTTATAATACGGTAGTTCTAAAAGATGTTATTTTAAAAAATAAAATCAAGGATGTTTCAATGCTCAACAAAATCATTGTGTTTATCGCTGCAAATACAGGAAATATTACAAGTGCGAAGAGTATTAGTGATTTTGTAAAATCTCAAGGAAACAAAGTATCTCCCGACACAGTTTTAAACTATCTACAATACGCAATGGATGCTTTATTAATTCATAAAATTAAGAGGTATGATATTATTGGTAAGACAATACTCGAAACCTTCGAGAAGTATTTTCTTGCTGATACCGGCTTAGCATTAAATACTTTGGGAAATTCTCCGGATACGATTTCGGGAAAGCTAGAGAATATAGTTTTACACGAATTGCTGTCGCGTGGATATAAAGTTAATATTGGTAAAAGTAAGGAAAAAGAGATTGATTTCATTGCTACACTCAACAGCGAAAAAATATACATTCAGGTATGCACTACACTAACAGACGAAAAAGTAATTAATCGCGAATATGGTGCATTTACCGGAATATCTGACAATTATCCCAAATATGTTTTGTCTATGGACAAATCAGGGTTTACTACAGATTCAAACGGGATTAAATGGAAAAATCTTATTGATTTTCTCTTAGATAGATAAAATATGAAACAACTCGAACTAAACAAATGAGTAATAATAGAATTGTTTCAATAAACAAAATGAAAACGGAATGAAAAAAATTCTCTTAATATTAGCATTTATAGTTTCGATGTTCTCAGTTTTCGCTCAAGAATCCAGTCCTAAGTTCGAGGCAGGTGGATATCTAAAATACATGCAAACGACTTCGTTTAGCGATATATCTGACTATTGGATAACTGACAACTTGATACATAATCGTCTGGATTTTTCGTATTATCCTGCCCAGTGGCTAGATGTAAAACTTAGTATTCGTAATCGCTTTTTCTTTGGTCAGCAGGTGAGCATGATGTCGCTCGCAGGATCAGGAAATCTTTACTCAGATATGATTGATAAAAACAGTGGATTTATTGATTTGTCGTGGAATTATCTCGAAAACAAATCGTTTTTCTTCAACACTTCAATCGATCGTGCATTTATCGACATTCAAAAAGGCAAATGGAATATTACAGCAGGTCGTCATCGCATCAACTGGGGACAAACTTTTGTGTGGAATGCAAACGATATTTTTAATGCTTACTCATATTTCGATTTCGACTACGAAGAAAAACCAGGTAGTGATGCCATGCGCATACAATATAATCTCGATTATGCGTCACGAATAGACCTTGCTGCATCGGTAAACAATGACACAAGCATTACTGCTGCCGGATTATTTGTCTTTAACAAATTTAATTACGACTTTCAGTTAATGGGAGGAATTTTTCGCTCCGAAGATTATGTAGCCGGACTTGGATTTACAGGAAATCTTTTCAACGGCAGTTTTAGAGGCGAAGCAAGTTATTTTCATAACATCACAAACTTTGCCGACACAAGCGGAACAATCTCAGCATCAATAGGTTACGATTATGTTTTAAAAAATGCAATGATG
Organism: Bacteroidales bacterium; assembly: GCA_016937855.1. Classification (GTDB taxonomy): domain Bacteria; phylum Bacteroidota; class Bacteroidia; order Bacteroidales; family ML635J-15; genus Bact-19. The sequence goes on from JAFGVU010000101.1 coordinate 22,808, forward strand.
CTTCAAGTCGAAGCTCTTTTCAACACCTCAGCACCAAAAAATTCCGAATTTAGTCTAACAGATTTATATGCAATGCAACTTAGTGCTAAAAATTTATGGTTTTCGCGTTTTGCGATGTTTGCAGCAATTTCTTATCCTGTTTCTCCTATAATTAGTGTTTCTCTTGGAGGTATGTATAGCCCACAAAACAATTTTATTTTCGCCGGACCTTCTGTGTCGCTATCAATGTCGGATAATTTTTTGATAGACTTTAATGTACAAACTTTCCAAAGCGACATTTCAATAAGCGATGGCGGAAAAGGAACTTATGCGTTTTTGAGGGGAAGGTGGAGTTTTTAGAGAATCCAGAAACTAAAACTCAGAAAATCTGCAAATTTTTAGAATTGTAGAAGAAATCGGAATCAAACCGCAAAATTAACGTTAAAATTGCGATTACAATCCTAATATTTCAAGTTTCCATTATATAATTCTCAATATTGTCTGGTCTTACTACATGAAATTATTTCTCAGTAGTATTATAATCTTTCAAGTACAAATGCAAATCCCATTCTCACCATAGGTCTTTACTTTGTAAAACTTATTGCTGGCGATAAGATTTCGGTTGGGGAATTGGTGGAGGAGTAAAAAATGTTGTTTAAAGAAACAAAACATTTCATTTTGCTATTACAAAAACACTTCATATATTTGTATACTTAAACATCTCTTTGCTTTATTAAGCTTTTATTATAGTATTTTTATTATTTACGTTCGTTTTATGAAAAAAATTATAATCACATTGGTCTTATATCTACTTTGTTCTAATTCATATTCTCAGGAGAAACAAAACGTTTATATTGAAGATAAGGAACAAAAGAATACAGGTCTAAACTATATTAAATCAAATTGTAGGATCGAGAGATTTAATAGAACTATTGATACAGTTGTAATCAGTAAGACAGTTGAAAAATCAGGAGAGACTTTTTACGTTTATGCCGATGCTTATACTCCTCAGATTTTGGTTGAAGATATTTTAGCTTCTGGTTGTATAAGCATTTCTAATGTTGTTTATAATGGTTCAGAGGAAGCGATTGGATATTTCGATGGAGCACAAGACATAATAGGAATGAATCGAGGAATTATTTTATCTACTGGGAAGGCAATTAATTCCGCAGGTGAAAACACAGTATCATATACAAGCGACAATCTCAATTCTCCAGGAAATGCCGCACTTGAAACAATAATATCTGAGGGAACAAACGATGCTGCTGTTTTAAAATTTAATTTTATTCCAGCTTCAAATATGGTTAAACTTGAGTTTGTTTTTGCAAGTGAAGAATATCCTGAATTTATTGAAATGCCTTATGCTGATCCTTTTGCAATTTTTATTTCCGGAGGACCCGAACAATATGATAATGTGAATATTGCCTTAATACCAGAAACTCAAACTAATATATCATCTATAACTATAAATTCAAATGTGAATAGTCAATATTACATCAGTAATTGGAATCCCGCAACTCTTAATACTGTATTTGATGGTCTTACAACAACACTCACTGCTAAATCGAATGTTACTCCAGGCGCCGAATACACTTTAAAAATTGCTATTGCTGACGGTGCGGATTGGTCATATAATTCGGCAGTTTTTTTAAAAGCAGGAAGCTTCACTAATTTTGTTGATGATATGCCTTTTAGTGTTAACACAGAGTTAGTTGATGTGCCAAACGCATCAACAGGTTCATTTACTCTGTACAGAACAGATGTTTTGCCAACAAATCAACCTATCGACATATTATTATCTTTTTTCGGATCGGCACAGATGGGTGTTGATTATTCAATGATTCCTAATATTGTTACAATCCCACCAAATACCGATTCAATTAACGTAAATTTTGAAACATTTCACTATTGTGGTCCAGATGAAAAAAATATAATTATTAGTTTTCAAGACAATTGCAATTTCAATCTTGAAAACACGAATTTCGATAAAGAGTTCAGAATCATTCCAGTAGGACTGGAAGTTGATTTCTCAGTTATTAGTCTTCCTGATTGTGGTATAGGGAACGGTGTTGTTCAGGCATTAGTTGTTAATGGTACTGAACCATATACTTATGTTTGGGAAAATCCCGAATATGGCACAGAGCATATAGCCTCTAACCTAATGGCCGGAGCAATTTCTGTCACAGTTTCTGAAACAACAGGTTGCTCAGCCACGAGCAGTTTTATGCTTGATAGTAATTATGATTTTATTTTATCTGCAGAAGAGCTATCTCCTGTAACATGCAATAGTGGTAATGATGGAATAATTAAAATCATTTTCAACGGCGAAATGCCGTATAATCTATTTTGGTCAAACGGATCGGATGTAGGAGAACTTAATGACATCAGTGTTAATGAGTTAAATCTTGAGAATTTAGTTGCTGGTAATTATGGTTTTACAGCAACAGATGCCAATAATTGTATGAAGTATTTTTCTATTGAAGTAACCCAGCCAGAAGCAATCATTTGTCCAGAAGATCTTTTATTGGAGATAAATGCCGAAGCATTTACTTTTAATGGATACATTCAACCGGAGGGGGGAATATATTATGTTGATGGAGTTGTTCAAACAGAGTTCTTGCCTGCCATGTATGGTCTTGGTGAGTATAATGTGTTTTATGAATATATAGATGCACAGTTATGCTCAAACACCTGCAACTTTAATCTAATTGTTTATGAAGATGAGAGTTTACCAGACATAACAACTCTTGCTGCAAATGAAATAGGGTATTTTCATGCTATAGCATCAGGTGTCGTTACAAATAATAACGGATTCACAGTTATTAACAGAGGTTTTGTTTGGAGCACGACCGAATATCCAACAATATTAGAAAATACTGGTCATATTAGTCAAGCTGGTTCTTTAGGTGAATTTCAAAATCAACTTGTTCTTTTAAACCCTTCAACCTCATATTTTGTCAGAGCATACGCTATTAACATTAACGGAATTTCATATGGACAAAGCATCTGTTTTACAACCGAACCATCTCCAGAGGAAATAATATTAATGCAGAATGGAGTCGTGTCAACTTGCAACGCCGCATTCTATGATTCAGGGGGTGAATTGTCGAATTACTCGGATAATTCAAATTATGTCTTAACTATCGAGCCTAGTGAACCAAATTCAAAAATATGCTTGAAATTTGGAATGCTTGAAATTGAAAATATATTTGATATATTATCTATTTATGATGGACCTTCTATAGAAAGTCCACTAATTGGTCAGTATATAAGTACAGATAATCTCATTACAGTGCGTTCAAGTCACCCTTCAGGTTCTTTGACAATAAAATTTGTGTCTGATGGAACATTAACAAAAGAAGGTTGGCAGGCACTTATTAGCTGTGAAACGACAATTCCTTGCCAAAACTACTCAACACAAATTGTTTCTAGTCTTCCCGAGCCTTTTTCGACAGACTCTCTATGGATTAATCTATGCCTTGGGCAGGAGCTAGCAATGTCAGCAGAAGTTGATTTTGTTGAAAATGGACTATATTATACTCAGTCCGAAGCAGGTCTAAATACTAAATGGATAGTATCTTCTCAAAACACATATAATCTTTATCCATCGCAGGGGTTAAGCAATTTTAGTCATGTGTTTGATAGCACTGGCTTGTTTTTTGTGTTTTTGATTAACACAGACGAAAGAGGTTGTATCTCTTCAATTCCTGAAGCATACAAAGTGCTTGTTCATGATACAGCAAGTATGTTGAATATTATGGTATCAGACGATATTATTTGTTCTAACGAACAATTAAGTCTTTTTGCCGAAACACCAGTAAGTATTTACAACTATGAATTGAACTCGCGTCTTGAAGTAAATTCATGTCTTATCGATTACGAAGAAAATGAATGGGCTCTATCATTTAATGAGTTTGAAGCGGGAAGACAAATCACTTCCTCGAGCGATATTTCCGAAATTTGTTTGGGAATTGAACATTCCTATATTGGTGAGCTAGAAATTTACATTCGTTGTCAGAACGGACAGCAGATAGAACTTTTACACTCTCCAAATGCGTGTAGTTCTTCTTTCTTTGGTGTCCCAATAGATGGCACAGGCACAGATTGTGTTCCTGGGGAACTTTGGAACTACTGTTTTAGTGAAAGTGCAACTGATACTATAACATCTGTTTGTCAAAGTCAGAATTCTGTTCCCGCTGGAAGTTATGCGCCTTTTCAATCCTTTGAGGGATTGATCGGCTGTCCATTAAATGGAGAATGGTATTTTGGAATAAAAGATAATTTATATTCTGATGATGGTACAATAAGTTATTTTGAAATAAATTTTAGCGAAGACCTTTTATTCGATACAGTGATTTCTAATTATCCAACAAATTCTATTTCATGGTTTGGAGATGGTATAGATTTTAATGAAGACGGTATTGCAACTGCTTACCCATCGACAGCTGGTCTTAATCAATATACACTTCAGTTTGATGGAATTTGTGGAAGTTTTGATACAATAATTAATATTTTTGTTGAAACAGCGTTAAATGATTTTAGTATTTCTCCATCTACTGATATCGAGTTTTTACAAGGGGATTTTGTTGTTTTGTCTGTCGAGGCTGTTGATTCGGCACAATACCAATGGTTTAGAGATGGGATTCCTATTAATAACAGTTCTTCACATAATTTAACAGTATATCAAACGGGTATATATTCAGCTGTAATCTACAACTCTTGCAATTCTGTTTTAAGCTCTAATAGTGTATTAGTTACTGTCCTTGACAGTATAATATGTCCAGAAAACAGTATTGTTTGTGCTAATTCAGCTCCCTTTATTCTCGATCAAGCACAACCTGCCGGGGGTGAGTACACATGCACGACTCAGCCAGATGCAATAATAAATGGTTACTTTGATCCTGAGATTGCTTTTGGAACACAAAATATCCATTACGAATTAGGTTCAAATAGTTGTAGTTACACAATTTCAGTTGTCGATTATCCTTCATCTGTACCCGATATTGAAATTTGTTTGGTTACCGTTGACGAAAATAATCACAATAAAATTATGTGGGAAAAACCGGTAACAGATTCAATTGAGGCCTTCAATATTTATAAGGATAATGGAACAAATTTCTTTTATATTGGCAACACAATCTATAGCGACGATAGCTATTTTATAGATGAAATTTCTGAGCCTCAAACACAGTCATATAGGTATAAAATTGCCGGATTCAGCACTTGTGGTTTCGAGTCAGCACTTAGCGATTTTCACCAAACTGTCTTGCTTGAAATAACTGAACAAACCGACTCGTGGTATTTATCATGGACACCATACGTTGGAATTGATGACTTTTCTGTTAATGTATTAAGAGGAACTGCTCCGGACAATCTTGAGATAATAGCAAGTTTTGATAATACTGTAACAGAATATACAGATAATGATCCTCCGTCTGGATATGTTTATTATCAAATTGAAGTTGTGTTGTCAACACCTTGCGATGTCAGTAAAACTATTTCGCAACTTTATTCAAATATTGCGACAAATGATCCTGAATATTATTTAACTGTTGATATTGATGAATATGTCTTAACAAACAGCATCTTCCCCAACCCCACCACAAATTCTTTTATTATAAAATCAGCAAATACCCCTGCAAATGTCCAAATCATTGACATTAACGGAAAACTTGTAAAATCAATTAACAAATATTCGGGCGAAAATATTGATATTACCGACTTACAAGGTGGAATTTACTTTGTAAAACTAATTGCAGGCGATAAAATTTCGGTTGGGAAATTGGTGGTGGAGTAGGTAAAGCCAGTATAATCTGTAACAAATGTTTGATAAATTTGTTACAAAACCACATAAATGTAACAAATATTTACTATTTTTGTTACAAATTTACATAATGGTAAGCATAGAAAGAAAAATAAGAGATCAAATTGAATCACTACCACGAGGTGAATTATTATTTCCTGTGGATTTTTTTAATCTCGGTTCGTCCGAAGCGATTAGAATATCATTGTTCCGGCTCGAGAAGGAAGGAGTGATTGTTAGAGTTGCACAAGGTATTTACGTTCGGCCAAAGGAAAGTCAATTAATTGGTCAAGTATTGCCTTCAGCAGAGGAGGTTGCAGAAGCAATTGCAAAAAGAGACAAAATAAGAACCATCCCAACTGGAATATATGCATTGAATGCGCTTGGTCTAAGCACTCAAGTGCCAACGAAAATTGTACTTCTTACAGATGGATCACCTCGTGAAATAAAAGTTGGAAAAAGAGTTATTGTATTTAAAAAAACTACTCCAAAAAATCTTCTTACAAAAGGAAAAATAAGTAGTTTGGCAATTCAGGCACTAAAAGAAATTGGTAATGGAAAGGTTTCTAGAGAAGAAGAAAATGCAATTATAAAACTACTTTTATCTGAACAACCTGACGATTTAAAGCATGATATTATATTAGCCCCGGTATGGATTCAAAAAATAATGAAAAAAGCATTGACAAATGACTAAGAATAAATTTAACTATTTAGACAATAGTGAGAAAGAAAACATCTTTCAGGAAGTTGGAAATCAAATTGGCATGAGCGCCTTTGCTGTGGAGAAAGACTGGTGGGTAAGTCGCACGCTAGATATCATATTTAGTATGAGTATTGCACAACATTTGATTTTTAAAGGAGGTACGTCACTAAGTAAAGCATGGAAATTATTACAACGTTTTTCGGAAGATGTAGATCTTGCAATTGGTAAAGAATTTTTTATTTCTTCAAAAAAGCAAATTACGAAAAAGGAGATTACAAGTTTGAGAAAGCGTGCAGGGGCTTATTCAACTGGAATCTTTTTTGACGAGTTGCAGCAAAATTTCAAGGAACAAGGGTTTGCGAATCTTGGGTTTAAAGTTGTTGAAGCGAAAGACAGTGATCAAGACCCGAGGATAATAGAAATTTACTATCCGAATATTATTTCCGCACCATCCGAATATGTTTTACCTCGAGTTCAAATCGAAATTGGTTGTCGCTCTTTAATGGAACCATACTCAATGCAAACTTTCGGCTCTTTGATTGACGAAATATTTATTGACAGAGATTTTGTTGCTCCCTTATTTAAGGTGCCAACTGCGAATCCTGAAAAAACATTTTTGGAAAAACTATTTTTATTACATGAAGAGTTTCAACGCCCCGATGAAAAAATGCGAGTAAATAGGCTAAGCAGGCATTTGTATGATATCTATCAGCTGACAAGAGTGGGAATTGAAATTACTGCGATTAATAATAAAGAACTGTATGAAACGATTGTTGTGCATCGTCACAAATTCTCGAAAGTAGGCGGCGTGGACTATAATTTACACAAGCCAAGTACAATAAATCCTATACCAAATCAAAAAATTATTGACTCCTGGCGGATGGATTATGCAAAAATGCGCGAAGAAATGATTTACGAAAATAATCCTCCATCTTTCGATGAATTAATACATAACCTTATTGATTTAAAATCTAAATTAGTAAGTGTGGATTGGAAATTTGATTTGTTCTTTCCTATTCAGAGCTAAAGTCTCCAGTAGGGAAATTGGTGGTGGAGTAGGAATATTTATTTTTGCAGTAATACGACAAAGCAAATTGTTTTTAATATAAGGGCAACGAAATATTTGTTATATTTGTCTATTAAAACAAAAAATCATGAAAAACACACTAACCGCAATTGCCTTTATTTTAGTATTCGTAAATATTTCGTATTCGCAACAAAATTGCGCAGATGCAATTGAAATCACATTTGAAGAGTATTCTACATGTGGACAGATAGCAATAACAAATGCCAACTTAACAGATGCCGTTCCATCAATAGATTTGCCATCTCCAGAATGCGGTAACTTTGACGCAAGCACAAATGATCTTTGGTATTTAATAACAGTTCCCGATGGAGTAACAGAACTTGCGTTTCATGTAATGAATGCACCAACACCTATGCCGCTTGACGAATATCATCATCAGCCAGGTTTAGCTATTTATTCCGGGGAATGTGGAAATCTTACTTTACTAAATTGCTTTTATGAGGAAGGTAATTTTATAAATAATGGTGAAATTAGATTCGAAATAATTTCAGGACTTACCCCTGGAGAAGTAATCTTTCTAAGAGTTTGGGATATGAATAATTTTGCTGTTCCATTTTTCATAGCAGCATCTGTTCGAACAGAGATACCTGAACATAGTTGTGAAACTCCTGCTTTGCTAAGCGATGGAGGTTGTAACATACTTGCTCCCAAAGGAACTATTAATGCTCCAGAAGAGTGTGGCTGGAATGTTTCTGATAATACAATTTACTACTATTTTGTAGTCAATCAATCTGATCTGCAACCTGTAATAATTGATGCAAATTATGTTTTTTGCTTTGAAAATGGTAGTTCAATAGAAAACCCTGATGAATCTGAACTACAAATGGCTATATATAAATGGAACGAAGTCGATTGTACTGGAGTTGGAGGTTCTGACGAATCAACATATTTTGGCTGTAACAATGGGACGGGAATGGTTAGTTTATCAGCACAACTTGATCCAGGATCATATATCCTTGCGATAGACGGTTATAGCACAATAACCGGAAACTCTTTATGCACTTTTGAGTTTAGTACAAATTTCACTAACAGTATTTTTAGTTTCAATAATACTTTAGACTTAACAAACAGCATCTTCCCTAACCCCGCCACAAATTCTTTTATTATAAAATCAGCAAATACCCCTGCAAATGTACAAGTCTTTGACCTTAACGGAAAACTTGTAAAATCAATTAACAATTATTCGGGTGAAAATATTGATATTACCGACTTACAAGGTGGAATTTACTTTGTAAAACTTATTGCTGGCGATAAGATTTCGGTTGGGAAATTGATGGTGGAGTAAACTTACTCATTTGTAGTATTTTAGGATAATTTGTATTTTTAGGGCTGGTTTGTGATAAGAATATGTATTATAATAAATTCTTCTATCGAGCCAACAAAATAATTACTATCTTTCTCCTCCAAAACCTTGCTTTTTATAAAAAATTCTACTTAATTTGCTATAAGTAATAAAATATACTATACACCCGATAAATGATAAAAGGTAAAGATATACAACAAGCGTTTAATGGCTTTGGTCCCGATAATTTCGAGATGTGTGAGGTGGGAGGTGTAGGTGTGAGCGGGTTACCAGCAAGCATAAAACCTCCACCGATCCTATTTACAAATATCTACACTTCATATCTTAAACTTTTTAAAAGAACTTAATTATGAAATGCATTATAACAAGTTCCATTATTTTCCTTTTTCTAGGTTTAAATGTGATGTTTTCGCAAATAGTTGCCGACACTTTCTATGTTCCTAATTATCCAATACCTCAAATCTACTACACTGACGATGCTCCCGAACTTAAAGATGATGCATGGAACCATACTTTAAAATATTTTCCGGATAGTATAATTTGCCAACTAGGATCAACCTGTGGTCAAGTTACCAGTATTTTCAATTGCTTAACTTATATGTTTAACAGAGCTTATAACAGAGAAGCTGATTCAAGTAATACTTTCCCTCCAAATCATACATTTAATCAAATTAGCAAATACTATGGAGTAAACTCATTTGACTCTTGGAATATTGTAAAAAGCCAGGGGCATCCCAGCCAATTAGAATATGAAACAATTAATTTTAACGCTGTTCATTTTTACGGAGAATTCAATCACGATCATGTTTTTCAATTCTGGATGAATGGTTATGATAATTATTACAAGTCTTTCTTTAACAGAATTTCAGAATATTATAGTTTAAATGTAAATTCAGATGAAGACCTAAAACTTCTACAGCACTTCTTTAGCGATGGATTTGACGAAGGTTCAGATAGTGGTGGCATTGCAATAGTTTACACTAATGGTCATATATTACAAATGTATGCCGGTTATCGGATATGGGAACCGGAACTTCACATCGGAAACACCACCAACAAAAATTATTGTTATGTGGTTGATTATCTATATCCATACACAGACCGTTATTTCAGTCATAGTTTAACAATAAATGGATATTACAAAAATGACTCTGTTGATTTCAATGATGATGGCATTATATCAGATACTATTGACATAAACAATGATGGTATAATAGATTTTCACGACAATGAAACAGTTTTATGGATAATTACAAACTCTGTCGGATATGGACCAATCATGTTATTAAAGTATGATGCAATAGAACATTTCTGGAATCAACAAGTGTTTTTTGCAGTTCCTGATATTTACTATCAACCAGAATTAACGTTTAAGATTAAACTTAAGCATTCTGAAAGAGGAGATATAAAAATTAGTGCCGGTATTTCCTCTGATTTGAAGTCTGAAAAACCTGAAATAGAAATTGATTTTCCTGTATTTAACTTTCAAGGCGGAGATGTGTGCATGACCGGAGTTGATTCCCTTGCAGAACCAAATGTGCTGGAATTTGGTATTGATATTACAGATTTGAAAAACTATATTTCAGAACCTGGCACATATAAAGTCTTTATGCGTATCGAAAACGAAGGTTTGGCTGAAGGAGAATTACAATTCGCTTCAATAATTGATTATTCAAGTGGACAAGCTGTTGAAAAAAAACTTGTCAATTCCTCAGAGATTCTACCTAGAATTTTTGACAATTATTATTCTGAAATACTATACTTACAACCCCGAGATTTTAATAATCACATACATATCTCAAACGAAAGTTTATACACACTTGAAACAAATACCTCTTTTTCGCTTAACCTGGAAGCTATTTACGGCCAGCCACCTTATGAATTTTATATACTTGATACTAATGAGTATCTGGTAGAGTTATCAAAAAAAGAATTTCCATCTGATGAAGGTTTTATATATGACACAATCAAATCAGTTGACATAAACCCCGACTGGTACATCCCATTTGCACGGGAAGATTGGGACCAAATTCATCTTTTTAGTACCGGGGAATTAAGGTTTAGAAATGATACTATTTCAGATATAGAGTTATATCCATATCAAAATAATATGCGAGATGAGAGGAAACTTGATTTTATGCCATTCGAGATTGATAAACTATATATCAAAGACCGGCCAATAGCATTTAATCTAACAAATAGTAAAATTCAGGTTTTCATAAAAAACTTCTTTAAGATAGAAGGGCAGGAAGACGAAATTAAACACGAAAGCTACATCGAAATGTCCAAAGATGGCGTAATAGAGATCATATATGCAGACACAGTCCCAAGTTATTCTATTTTCGCAAATATCAAAACAAACTGCAATAAGTATTTCATCCCATTCGACATCTCAATTGCAGGAACATACAACACTGTTACCTTCACTCCTAATCCTATTGACAGTTTATTTACTATTGACAATGCCGGTGTTTTAAGAATGCAACCAGTTTCTGAACCCGGTAAATACGAAACTTATGTACTTGCTCGTGATGCAAACGGGCAAGAGTTTACAAAACGAATAGAAGTAAATGTTATTGATGAAAACATCATCGGAAATTTATATCCCAATCCAACAAAAGGCAACTTATATTGCGATATTTATAATCCAATAAAACAAAATACTACAATAGAGATTTTTACAATTTCCGGACAATGTGTTTATAAAGAAAGTCTATTGCTTGCAGCTGGTATCAACGAACATATTTTTGACACTTCACATTTTGGGCAAGGAGTTTACCTTTTAAAAATCAGTATGGGAAAAGAATCACAAACGCAAAGATTTGTAGTTACTAAATAATCTAAAGGTTTACACAAACTCATATTCCGGAAGGAAAGAGTAAGAGAAGATAATACTAGTTTATAAAAATCGAAAATACAAATTATATATTAAATAAATATAACAAAAATGCTAGCTGTTAACAACACCTATATTCCATGTAGAGTTTTATGCTGGTAATTCTGGAAGTCGAGCTTCCATTAACCGCCAAATTTTGTAATTTACTCACCATTTAATTATTTTGATACTCAAGATGAAATTCACAAAGATGATCGTCCTAAATAGTTGCCATAATTTTATATCTTTGAATACAAATTATTTCTAATGATAAACTTAAAACGAAATAAATCGAAAGTTGGATTACCTCCAGGAAGTCTTGTATTTAGCGGAACTGAACGCAGTCACGACATTTCAATTGAGCACATCGCCTATTCTACAACTGAATATTTTGAAGAAACTATACATTCCATCAAAGAAATAGATATTTCTCCCGATTCCGGCAAAGTGCATTGGATAAACTTAAACGGTGTACATGATTCTGATTTGATTAAAAATATCGGCGAAAAATTTAATATTCATAAACTTGTACTCGAAGACGTTCTTAATACCCACCAACGGCCAAAAGTTGATATTTACGACGAGCATATTTTTGCAGTAATAAAAATGTTGGTTTACAATAAAACCGATAAAAGTGTTGACTCAGAACAAGTGAGTATTGTCGCCGGAAGTAATTACCTTATTTCTTTTCAAGAAAAAACCGGAGATGTTTTTGAGCCATTACGTAAAAGAATAAAAACCGCCAGCGGTAAAATCAGAACTCTAGGGTCAGATTACTTACTTTATGCAATTCTCGACATTATTATTGATAACTATTTTATCCTTCTCGAAAACCTTGGTGATGAAGTCGAAAAATATGAAACCGAGCTAATTGATAACGCGAATAAAGACATCCTTAACAGAATATACTACCTCAAACGCGAAAACCTTCTATTGAGAAATGCTGTTTGGCCTGTTAGGGAACTTGTTTCACAATTCGAGAAAACCGAATCGACTCTTATAAAAAAGAAAAATCTAATCTATTTCCGCGATTTGTATGATCATACAATTCAGGTAATTGATAATGTTGAGATTTATCGAGATTTATTATCTGGCTTAATCGAACTGTATTATACCGGAACCAGTAATAAAACCAACGAGGTAATGAAAGTGCTGACAATCATTTCAACCATTTTTATCCCATTAACATTTATTGCCGGTGTTTATGGAATGAACTTTAAATATATGCCCGAACTTGAATGGCATTGGGCTTACTTTAGTGTTTTAGGTTTAATGATTGTAATATTTATACTAATGATTTGGTACTTTAAACGTAAAAAATGGCTGTAAATGCAATCGCAAATCCCCGCCAGCCTGTGAGCTCGCGCTAAAGGTTCAGTAGCCCCTAATTACAATTTTTCCAACATTAGACGACAAGAATTTGTCCAATAGGGGATTTCAACCCCAAAGACATCAACTATTTTACGTTTATCTAAAACGCTATATGCAGGACGCTGTGCTTTAGTAACAAATTCACTGCTTCGTACCGCAAAAACAGGAGTTGCAATTTTGTTTTCCTGCAATAAAAACACAGCAAAATCATACCACGAGCAAACGCCAAGATCTGAATAATGATAAATTCCCGATTGCCACATATTATCCGAAAAATAGTTGTTTACAATTGTTAAAATTGCATTTGCAAGACTTCCGGCATAAGTTGGTGTTCCAACCTGATCGAAAACAACATTCAGGCTTTGTTTTTGTGTTGCGAGCCGTAATATTGTTTTTGCAAAATTATGTCCGTATTCGCTGTACAGCCACGATGTGCGAATAATCACACTTTCCGGGGCATTGTTTAAAACCTGCTTTTCGCCTTCGAGCTTTGATTTGCCGTAAACAGAGACAGGATTTTCTATATCCGTTTCGGTGTAGGGCGTGTTTGCTGATCCATCAAAAACGTAATCAGTTGAAATGTGTATTAATTTGATTTTATTTTGGCTCGCAATTTCTGCTAAAAATCCTGGACCAAAAGCATTTACCTTGTATGCATTTTCTGCGTCATCTTCGGCTTTGTCAACAGCAGTGTATGCAGCGCAGTTTACTATTAAGTCGATTCGATGATTATTGAAAATTTTCTCGATTTGATTTTTATCTGTGATATCAGTTTCGGGAAGGTCGCATGCAATTATGTTTAGTGATGAAAAATCAACAGCTAGATCAGAGAGCTTTTGCCCTAATTGTCCTTTTGCTCCGGTTATCAGAATGTTCCTCATATAGTAAAATTCTTTTCAGAAACTGCAAATGCAGGATTTTTGGTGTCTTTATCTGAAATTATGCGGTCTTGTGCTGCAATTTGCCAATCGATTTTAAGATCGGGGTCATCAAATTTAATTCCTCTTTCCGAATTTGGATTGTAATACTCGTCGCACAAATATGAGAAAACTGCTCTTTCGGATAAAACTGCAAATCCATGAGCAAATCCTTTTGGGATAAAAAATTGCAATTTATTTTCGCCGCTAAGTTCAACAGCATGATGCATCCCATAAGTTGGAGAGCCTTGTCGTAAATCAACCGCAACATCAAGCACTTTGCCGTAAACCACTCTCACTAGCTTCGACTGTGCATGTGGATTTAATTGATAATGCAATCCTCTGATAACTCCGTATCCCGAGCTGGATTCATTGTGTTGAATAGGATTAAAAATAAGCTTATTTTCCAAGGCTAACTTCTGATTCCACGACTCAAAAAAGTAACCACGTTTATCCTCAAAAACTTTTGGTTCAATAACAACTAATCCTTTAATATTTGTTTCTTTAATTATCATAATGGAATGTCATCATTTAAGATTTTTAATAAATATTGACCATATTGGCTTTTTTGCAGTGGGATTATTAGTTTTTCGAATTGTTCTTTATTTATAAAACCTCTACGGTAAGCAATTTCTTCGATACACGATGCCTTTAATCCTTGACGCATTTCTATAGTTTCGATAAAATTTGCTGCTTGCAATAAGCTCTCGGGAGTTCCTGTATCAAGCCATGCAAATCCGCGACCCAATAATTTAATTTGGAGACGTTTTTCTTCTAAAAACAAATTGTTGAGATCGGTAATCTCAAGTTCTCCACGCTTTGAAGGTTTAAGATTCTTAGCTTTTTGAACCACATCATTACTATAAAAATATAATCCCGTAACGGCATAGTTTGATTTTGGATTTTCGGGTTTTTCTTCAATCGAAAAAACATTTCCATCTTTGTCAAATTCTGCAACGCCATATCGTTGTGGATCGTTTACATAATATCCGAAGATTAATGCACCATCGTCTAATTTTGCTGCGTTAATAAGTACTTCTCCAAATCCCTGACCATAAAAAATATTGTCTCCAAGAACAAGACAAACATTATCGTCGCCGATAAATTCATCTCCCAAAATAAATGCCTGGGCCAGTCCGTCGGGTGAGGGTTGAACTTTATATTGGATATCCATTCCAAGTTGAGAACCATCACCAAAAAGTCTTTCGTACAAAGATATGTCCTGAGGAGTTGAAATGATTAAAACTTCGCGTATTCCTGCAAGCATTAACACCGATAGGGGATAGTAAATCATCGGTTTGTCGTAAACGGGAATAATTTGCTTTGATATGCTTATAGTCATTGGGTGCAAACGCGTTCCGGCTCCTCCGGCTAAAATAATACCTTTCATAGTTTCTTAAATTTTATTTTTAAAATAATTGATTGTTTTTATCAGACCTTGTTCAAGATCAATTTCGGGATTCCAATTGTCAAGCACTTTTTTTGCTAAGGAAATATCGGGTTTGCGTTGAGTAGGATCATCTTCCGGTAAAGGATAATATTCAATTGTGCTTTTTGATCCTGTTAAAGAAAGAATTTTTTCAGCAAGTTCAATCATTGTAAATTCGCCCGGATTGCCGATATTAACTGGACCTGTAACGCTATCGTCTGTGTTCATCATTCTTATTAAACCTTCAACCAAATCGTCAACATACTGAAAGCTTCTTGTTTGAGTTCCATCACCGTATATTGTGATTGGTTTGTTTTGCAAAGCCTGTACAATGAAATTAGAGATTACTCTGCCATCGTTTGGGTGCATATTGGGTCCGTAAGTGTTAAAAATCCTGACAATTTTTATTCGTACATTATTTTGTTTATGATAATTTACGAATAATGATTCGGCACATCTTTTTCCTTCATCGTAACAAGAACGTGAGCCAATAGGATTAACATTTCCCCAATATGTTTCTGGTTGTGGATGAATGTCGGGATCGCCATATACTTCGCTGGTAGATGCTTGCAAAATTTTTGCTTTAATTCTTTTTGCTAAACCCAGCATATTGATCGACCCCATCACCGAAGTTTTTATTGTTTTGATAGGATTATACTGATAGTGAACCGGCGATGCAGGACATGCAAGATTGTAAATCTCATCCACCTCAATAAAGAAAGGCATAGTAATGTCGTGTCGCACCAGCTCAAAGTACGGATTGTCGATTAAATGTATAATATTTGATTTTGAACCAGTAAAGTAATTGTCGAGACAAATTACCTCGTTGCCATCTTTTAAAAGACGTTCACATAAGTGAGAACCAATAAATCCGGCACCTCCTGTAACTAAAATTTTCTTCATAGATAAATTGTTTTTATCACGAAGTAAAAATATAAGTTATTTTCCATAAAAGCAATTTTATCATGAATTATGCAAATCTGTAATATGGTTACCTACGTTTTACACAAATAAACCCAACAAAAATAATTTAACATATTCCTAAAATCGTTATGAGAATTTGATTTTTTTGTATAGTTTTACGGGGTGGAATGATTATTAGTTTTATGGAGGGTTGTTTTGGGGAGGAGTGAGTTTGGTTGAAATTAAAACATCCCTTAGTCTGCCAATATAAATTATTTAATAACTTTGTATCGAAAATATTGAACTTGCATTATTACAGAAATGATAACGGAAAACGCTGAAAATACAATAAATACTTTTTCCGTATGTGACTCTTTCAAATGCCGACAACTTTGGTTGAAAAAGGAAGATGTTAATTAGAATATATGAATAGTGAAGTATTTTATAATATTAGCAAAATTGTAGAACGAGACAGTAAGGCAACAACTTATAAGTTTGCTCTAATGCGTGGAGTTATAGATATTATTCAGGACAATTCTCCTTATATTATATTTGAAGAAAATCGTGTTCATATACCAACTGGACTTCTTATTGAAAAATGGTTGATGTATTATTATCCGATTTTAAAATCACAAACTTCAATTCCTCAAATCAATGGTAACACGAATTTAGCTTTTAGCAATCAGTTTTACAAATTAATTTTGGATTATGAAGCTCGGGGCGGTTTTTCTGCATTTTATAACGACCTAAAGAATAAAGGAATACCTGAAGATTTGCAAGGTGAGTTTTTTGAACTTGCGAAAAAGTTAAGAGATACTATTACTAAAATGCCGATGAAATATATTGGGCGTTCCATAACTAATGACTTCTATTCCATTTTTAATTATAAAAACCAAACAACTAGAAGAAAATCGACAATAGACATTGAAGACTTAATCAATGAATTTGGAACATTTTCAATCCCAGACGAATATTACGAGGCGTTTAGGATTTTAGGTAGTTTCATTAGTGGACGAGATTCAATTCTTTTTAAATGGGCTGAATTTTCTGTGAAAGCTTCGGGCAACAATCTCTCTGTGCACAAAGTTCTTAATGAGGTTTTAAAGAGCCCAATTACATTGAGAGATATCAAAGAATCGAAAAAACTATATAAAGAGATTCTTCAAAAAACTGGAGATGTTTATTGCGTTTGGACTGGTAGAAAAATTTCAAAATATGATATTGACCATTTGATTCCGTTCTCCGTTTGGAAAAATAATGATCTATGGAATTTACTTCCATCAGATTCAAAAACTAACAACCAAAAGAGAGACAAAATACCAACACCAGAAGTTATTGAAAGACAAAAAAGTTTAATTGTCGATTATTGGGGCATTATATATGAACACCAATCAAAGCGTTTCAGAAAAGAAATTCAAGTTGCACTATTAGGAAATTATTCTTTTGATTCTTGGAAAAATAGTGGTATTTTGCAATTACAAAATAGTTGCAACTATCTAATTGAAAACAGAGGTTTTGAAGGATGGAAAATTTAAATCTTAACCCAAACAGTCATTTAACAGCCAAGGAACGAGAAACACTTTCTTTCCCAGCCAAAATTGTATTTAATAGGAATGCTTTAGTTGGTGATGTTTTGGATTTTGGTTGTGGGTTTGGCAGTGATGTAAAATTACTAAAAGAAAAAGGCATTAATATTGTGGGATACGACAAACAATATTTTCCAGAATATCCAACCAAAAAGTTTGATACAATAATTTGCTTTTATGTTTTGAATGTGCTTTTGCCTAAAGAGCAAGCTATCGTCTTAATGGAATTGTCTCAACTCATCAAACCAACAGGCAAAGTATATATTGCTGTGAGAAGAGATTTGAAGTATGAAGGATTTAGGGTTCATAAAATACATCAGAGGAAAACATACCAATGCAATGTCATTTTAAATTCAAGATCTTTTTTTAGAAATGAGAATTGTGAGATTTATGAGTATCAGCATTATAATCAATTAAATAGCATTGAGAAATCCGATTGCCCATTTTGTAATCCTAGTTCAGATAGAGAATTATTAGTTGAATCTGCTACTGCTTATGCTATTTATGATAAATTTCCCGTTAATGATGGACATGCTTTAATTATACCTAAAAGGCATTGTGCAGACTATTTTGATTTGACATTCAAAGAGCAAGCTGCTTGTATTTTTATGTTGAATAGAGTAAAAGAAATTCTTGCAGCGAGATTTAATCCTGATGGATTTAATGTCGGAATTAATGTGGGAAATAAAGCCGGACAGACAATTTCTCATGTTCACATTCACTTAATACCAAGATATAATGGGGATGTTGAGGAACCTCTAGGAGGTGTGAGAGGTGTAATTCCTAGTAAGCAAAAATATTGATTATGAAAAACTTTTGTATTAAATACGAAAAAGTGTTTCGAAATTGGCAACAATAGCAAATCACCAAAACCTTACGTAAATCTGACACTTTCTTTAATTCATTCACATAACTTCCGGGCATAAACTAATCCCAATGTCAGCCTCAAGATATTTGGCTTTGCGGATAATTCTGTCGTCGAGGTCAAAATAATTGCTTTTTACGCATTGCTTAAGCCAATAAATAACTTCCTGAATACTGCTTTTGGCTTTCTCGAGCTTTGCAACAACATCTTCGTGCCTGTAGGCAGTTTGTGCATCAAATAAAAATGAATTTATTTTAACGGCTGCATTCATAATTTTTAATGCAATAGGCCTATGGTGATTTTGTTCAAGTATCTGAGAATACTTTATTAAATCGGAGGTAAACTCGAAACTCGATTTCAAAAGCTGATATTTGTCTATTGTCCTCATTTAATTTAAAGACAATAATTTTCGCAGATTGGTTGCCTTTGTTTCTAAAATGAAAAGCTTAAAATTCAAAAGACCCTATTTAATTATGTAGATTCAATAAATAGACTGTCAAGCGAAAATTGATTTTGTTTTTTGACAAGTCCTTTATAACGTCCTTTATTTGTTCGTATAAAGCGATTTTTTTTCTTCGAAGCGCCGCGGGATGGAAATGAAGAACCGCCGGGCCAGCTCCGGCCTTGTGAAAGCTGAAATAATTAGAACTGTAGCAATGTTCCGAAAGCTTTCGGAATATCCCGCCTTGCTAAACAGTTCTATTATTTCAGCTGAGCGGGTTGAAGGATCGGTTCTTCTTGATTTCTTTGTAACTTTCTTTATCAAGAAAGAAAGTTTGAATTTTTATAAAAAATGATTTAACCTACATTAAGTGATAGTACTTCGTAATAGATTTGCTAATGCATAATACGGGTTAAATAGGGTGTCCCAGTGTCGAAGTAAGGAAACAATAATTTTCGCAGATTGGTTGCCTTTGTTTCTAAAATGAAAAGCTTAAAATTCAAAAGACCCTATTTGACAATCTTATTTAAAGGAAAAAGCAATTTGTTTTTATTTAGAATCGGATAATACTCGGGAATAGCTCCAAATCCTTTGTAAAACCTTGCAACTCCTTCTATTGATGATCCTTCAAAATCTAATATTGTTGGAGTATTGCTGTTTTGCCTTATTATTTCGGCTAATATCAAATACATAGCAAAATTTTGCTTCCCTAGTTCAGATGAGGATGGCATAAGATAGTAAATCCTGTTTTTCCATCTTAAAATCAATACCGACGCAATTATTTGGTTTGTTTGTTCATCATTTACCGACCAAATTTCAGCAAAATGCTCATTTTTAATCCTTTGCAGTAAAGTATTTAATGCGGACAAAAAGCCTTTTGGCGGAGTAAAATTCAAATTGTTTTCAGTAAATGTCTTAAAATTATCAAAATCATTGTCTTTAAAAACCGTCTGCTCTATCTCTTTTGCTTTTTTGATGTTGCGGTTACAGTTTTTCGAGAAATTATTACTAATCTCCTCGAAACTTGATTGTAATTCTAAAATAAAATTCGGTTTTAGATTGTTAGTTTGGTGGTTATTGCCGGAGTTTAACTGAAGACGGTAAAATCTATAAGGAATAAAATCAAGAAATGTTTCTAAAAGATCTGAGCTGATAATATTTTGCGAAAATAATCCTAATTGTTGCGAAAGGTAAGGTTGAGTTAAATATTTTAATCCGGATTTTTTCTTTACAGGTAAGGGCATTACATGTTCATAATTGTTGGTAACAATAGCCTCCCATTTAGGCGACATGCAATCGAGATACCACGACATAGCATATATTGTCCCGTTTAAAGAATTTAGAATAGTTTTATCCCATAAATCTTTGTCAATCTGATTATGTTTTAAGTGCTTAATATCCATTAAAGCCTGAAATTGAAACCGTTTGTTTACTTTTTACCTTTTTTGCTCAGTCTTTTTCCGTCGATTTTTATTAATTCGTCGTTTCGATATGTAAATGTCATGTAAATTGATCCATCCGGCTCGTATTTTTTCCAGTCTTTAGTTTTGCTGCCAACACGATATTCGCCAAAAAGTTCAACATTTCCATTTGTGTAAAACCATTTGTGCATTCCGTCGGCATCACCTTTACGAAACTTACCGACAAAACGCAATTGTCCTGTTTCTGCATAATAGTGTTTCCACTCGCCATCTTTTTCGCCAAGTTCGTAATTGCCCTCTTCAATAATATCGCCAACAAAATAAAACCATTCGCCAATTCTTACATCATCAAAATATTCGCCTTTTAAAATTACATTTTCAACCGAATCATATTCTACATACAATCCTTCGAGTTTGCCCATCAGGTAAGATTCTTCGCGTTTTTTTAGTCCGTTTGGATAATACCAAATCCATTCTCTGTCGGGTTTGTCGCGATTAAAGTATCCTTCCATTTCGAGTTTACCGTCTTTATAGTAAAATTTCCAGATTCCGTCGCGTTTTCCTTCAACATAATTGCCGATAGCATAAAAATATTCGTTATACTCATCGTAGAGTTTCCATTCTCCTGTACGTCTTCCTTGTTCGTCAAATAAACCTTCGCCCAGCAATATGCTTTTGGGTGTATATTCTTTAACTTTTACAAGCTTCCCATCTGTATTATACTCTTTGTGAATCCCAACAGGCATATCCTCAAGAAAAGCACCCTCGAACTGTATTTTGCCGTTTGGGTGATACGATTTTTTAACTTCGGCTTTTAATACGATTTCGTCTTCGGGTTTTGGCACAAAAATTTCTCCATTTACGTATTTTCGCTCAACAGTCATTTTCCCTGATAGATCGTATTCACGATAAATTCCGTGTAGCTTTCCGTTAAAATAATTGTACTCAGTTTTTTTATTTCCGTTTGAGTAAAAATCTATCCATTTGCCATGTTTTTGATTTTCGGAATTATATCTATTAATTTTTTCGCTCTCGATACGATAACCATTGTAATATTTATAAAGAGTGATTACCATTCCGTCTTTGTTAAACTCTTTAGCATCGCCATTTTTTATCCCGTTTTTATACTGATATTCGTATTTAGCAAAGCCCGAAGTGTCGTAATAGTATGATGTGCCTTCCAAAATTCCGTTAAGAAACAACTCTTTAGAGCTTAGGAAGTGTATTTTTATCGAATCGCTTGTAAAATAATAATCATGTGTAAAACTATATCCGTTTTTCTTATCGTTTCTATAACTAATTTGTTCGGCTATTTTTCCATCAGGGAAATAGAAATTCCAAATGCTATCGAGCTGAAAAAATTGTCTTTTACCTTCTGATTTTAGCACTCCTGTTTCATAATAACTCTTCCAATATCCATCGGGTTTTCCATCTTTCATCCAACCTTCGCTTGAAATTTGTCCGTTTGGATAATAAAAACGATTAAAACCATTTGGGTCTATATCTTGCCCATACAAACCAATGGAAAATAAAATAAGTGCTAATATTATAAATCTTGTTTTCACCGATGTAAAATTACTAAATAAAATTTATATTGCACAATTTGGAGTAAATTATTCGTTTGCCACGACTGATAATCTTCAAACTAATGTAATTAATAAAAATTCAGTATCTTTGCGGCGCAAAATTATGAAATTTAATATCTCACATAAAGACTTATCATCTGCTGCGCGTTGTGGAAAAATATGCACAGATCATGGTGATATTGAAACTCCTGTATTTATGCCGGTTGGCACAGCAGGCACAGTAAAAGCTGTTCATATAACCGAATTAAAATCTGAAATAGATGCAAAAATAATACTTGGTAATACTTACCATTTGTATTTGCGCCCGGGCGTTGAAATCATTCATAAAGCCGGAGGATTGCATAAATTTAATGGTTGGGATCGACCAATATTAACCGATAGTGGAGGATTTCAGGTATTTTCTCTTGCAGATAATCGGAAATTAACCGAAGAAGGAGCGGTGTTTAAAAGTCATATCGACGGATCTAAGCATATTTTTACTCCCGAAAATGTTGTTGATATTCAACGAAAAATCGGTTCAGACATTATGATGGCATTTGATGAGTGTACTCCTTACCCTTGCGAAAAACAATATGCATCTAAGTCGCTTGATTTAACTCATAAATGGCTTATTCGAGGATGGAATCATTTTAATAACACAAGTTCTGTTTACGAACACTCACAAACATTTTTCCCAATTGTGCAAGGATCGGTTTACGAAGATTTGCGTCGCGATTCGGCTAAATTTATTGCTGATATTGGTGCCGAAGGCAATGCAATTGGAGGATTATCGGTTGGCGAACCTGCACAAATGATGTACGATATGATTGATGTGGTAAACGAAATATTGCCTCAAGACAAACCACGGTATCTCATGGGTGTTGGCACGCCGGCAAATCTTCTCGAAGGAATAGCAAGAGGAATTGATATGTTTGATTGTGTTATGCCAACACGTAATGCTCGAAATGGAATGCTTTTTACCGAAGATGGCACAATAAATATTAAAAATAAAAAATGGGAAGACGATTTTTCTTCAATCGATCCTGATGGACATACATTTGTCGATACCTTTTACTCAAAAGCATACCTCAGACACTTAATTATATCGGGAGAATTACTCGGTGCGCAAATTGCAAGTATTCATAATCTCGGATTTTACATACGATTAATGAAAAACGCCCGTTTACACATAAAAAATGGGGATTTTAACAGCTGGAAAAATTCAATGCTTCAAAAATTAAACAACAGATTATAGGTGAGAAAAATTGATATATATATCATCAAAAAATTTCTGGGAACTTATTTTCTGGCTTTATTCCTAATCATTTGTGTTGCAATTATTTTTGATGTCTCAGAAAAAATGGATGATTTTCTCGATAAAGGAGCTCCATTAAAATCGATTTTATTTGATTATTATCTGAACTTTATACCATATTTTGCAAATCTTTTTAGTGCATTATTTGTTTTTATTTCTGTAATATTTTTTACATCGCGCATGGCTGCCAAGACTGAATTTATTGCAATGTTTAGCAGTGGAATAAGCTTAAGCAGATTGCTAGTTCCCTATTTTGTCGCAGCAGCTCTAATTACAATTTTATCTTTTTCCCTTGGCAACTACGTTATTCCCGATGCAAATAAAAGAAGACTCGATTTCCAAAACACATATTTAAAAGGCGGGGATAATAAAATTGGAAGTTTTAATATACACCGACAAATAGAGCCAGGTGTGTATTTTTATGTCGAGAGTTATAACCGCGAGAGAAATGTGGGAATGCGCATGACATTAGAAAAATTTGATGGAGTAAAATTAGTATCAAAACTGAATGCCGACATGATGATTTGGGATTCTATAAATCAAACATGGATTTTACAAACTTATTTTATTCGTGATTTTGGCGAGAATAGCGAAAACCTAATTTCGGGTTTGCGTTTAGATTCTACTTTTAGAATAAGACCAGAGGATTTTGAAAGCAAACTAAATGTTGTTGAAGCAATGAACCGACGAGAACTGAACGAATTTATCGCAGAGCAAAGACTTTCAGGAACTTCGGCTGTTGTAAGTAGTGAAATAGAAAAGTATTCACGTATTTCTGCACCATTTGCAACTTTTATTCTTACAATTATAGGATTCTCATTATCTGTAAGAAAAGTCCGTGGTGGGTTAGGAATAAATATTGGAATAGGCTTATTGTTAAGCTTCTCATATATTTTATTTATGAGGTTTTCAACTGTGTTTGCAATTAACGGAACGTTTAATGCAGCATTTTCGGTCTGGATTCCAAATTTAATGTACGCAATAATTGCAGTATTTATTTATTTTACTGCACCCAAATAAAATTTGTTTAACCAATTATTAATCATATGAGTAAAAATGAAAAAGTTGAAGCTTTAAACCAAAAACGCCGGGAAGTAATGCTTGGCGGAGGCGAAAAAGCTATTCAAAAACAAAAAGACTCTGGCAAATTAACGGCCAGAGAAAGAATTGATCTGTTACTTGATCCGAATTCATTTAATGAGTATGATCTCTTTGCACAACACGAAGCCAGAGATTTTGGAATGATGGAAAAAGTTCTTAATGGGGATGGTGTAATTATTGGGACAGGAACCATTGATAACAAACCGGTATGCGTATTTGCACAGGACTTTACCGTTGTGGGAGGTTCGTTGGGATATATGCACGCAAAAAAAATCACAAAAATACAAGATGTAGCAATGAAAATGCGCGTACCTTGTATTGGAATTAATGACTCGGGCGGAGCAAGAATACAAGAGGGCGTAAGCTCTTTGGCAGGATATGGTGAGATATTTTTTCGAAATACTCAAGCTAGCGGTGTAATTCCACAGATATCTGTTATCCTAGGCCCTTGTGCCGGTGGTGCAGTGTATTCTCCTGCTCTAACAGACTACGTTTTTGTAGTTGACAAAGTGTCGAAAATGTTTATTACTGGTCCAGAAGTTATTAAAACTGTACTTGGCGAAGAAATTTCACAAGAAGACCTTGGTGGAGCAAGAGTTCATAGCGAAATTACCGGGAATGCCCACTTTTTTGCTCACGACGAAAAAGAATGCTTTGCACAAATTCGCAAATTATTATCTGTTATCCCTCATAATAATAAGGATGGTGCCGAGAGAAACGAAACCAAAAATCCAAAAACAAATATCGACATCAATAATGTTGTGCCAATTGACCCAACAAAACCTTACGATGTGCGCGATGTAATTAAAGCGGTGACCGACGATTCTGATTTTGTAGAAGTAATGGAAAAATTCGCTCAAAACATAGTTATCGGATTTGGACGTATCGATGGAAAAACTGTAGGATTTATTGCAAATCAGCCTTATTATCTTGCCGGGGTACTGGATGTGGACTCATCCGACAAAGCTGCTCGTTTTATTCGGTACTGCGACGCTTTTAATATTCCTGTGGTAACTCTTGTTGACCTACCCGGCTATTTACCCGGAGTCGATCAGGAGCACAGCGGTGTTATTCGTCATGGAGCAAAGGTTCTTTATGCATATAGCGAGGCCACTGTGCCAAAAATTACAGTTATTCTTCGTAAAGCCTATGGTGGTGGTTATATTGCAATGAGCTCAAGACATTTAGATGCTGATTTCGTTTATGCATGGCCAACTGCCGAAATTGCAGTAATGGGACCGCAAGGTGCAGCAAATATCATCTTCCGTAAAGAGATAATGGAAGCCGAAAATCCTGAGGAAATGCGCAAACAAAAAGTTGAAGAGTACAAAGAAAGATTTGCAAATCCTTATGTTGCAGCTGCTAAAGGTTATGTCGATTCTGTTATCGAACCGGCCGAAACCAGAAAAATGCTTATCCATTCGCTAAAAGTTTGTGAGAATAAAGCAGAAATTAAAATTGATAAAAAACACGGAATCCCACCATTTTAAATCTTGAGTTATGGAAGAAAATAAAAAATTACAAATGAGAATAGATGATGAGATCTATGAAACATCTTCTACTCCGGCTTTCGAACGAAAGACCAAATGGGAATTACCAGACGATAGAATAATTAATTCAATTATCCCCGGTACAATTGTCGAAGTTCTGGTTCAAAAAGGACAACAAGTAAAAGAGGGAGAAATGATGCTAATTATCGAAGCAATGAAAATGAATAATCGACTTGTTTTTTCAAAAGATGGTGTTGTTGATGAAATTTGTGTAAAACCAGGCGATATTGTTTCAAAAGGGCAAAAACTTTTGGTACTTAAATAGTAGCTACAAAATCATTTAAAATGAGCCAAGCATTTGTTTGGCTTATTTTTTTTATCAGAGCTTGCTCCAAACTTAAAATGTTCAAGCGTGAAGCAATCGAGAGTTTTGATCGAATCCCTTAAAACGTTAAAGCGCGAATCAATCGAGAGTTTTGAGCCAATCCCTTAAAATGTTCAAGCGCGACTCCATCGCGTTTGGACATTTTAAGAACACGAGAACCTATTTACTACTTTAAATTATTTTTAAAAAGATTGGGATAGAGAGGTAAAATTAATTGAAACGCCCCCCCAAAACCAATTGAAACGCGACAGAACCCCGAAGGGCTCGCTGAAAGCAATCGCGCTCCAACTGTTTTTGGGGATTCGCTACTCCGGTTTTAGGATTTTTTTGAGCATATCCCTAAAATGTTCAAGCGTGAAGCAATCGCGTTTGGATATTTTAAGAACAATTATTGACAAAAAAGAAAAGGTTCATTCAAATAAAAGAATAAACCTTTTTTTTTGGAAATCAAATTCCAGATAATTTTATCCCTAAACAGAAACAACCTCTTTTACTTCCGGTACATCTTTTTTGAGTTTATCTTCAACTCCTAATTTTAGTGTTTGAATACTAAACGGACACGATCCACATGCGCCTAAAAGTTTAACTTTTACAACGAAATCAGGAGTAACCTCAACAAGACTGATGTCACCACCGTCGGCTTGTAAATATGGTCTTACTTCCTGAATTGATTGTTCTATTTTCTTTACAATTTCTTCCATCTTGTTATGTTTTTATTTGTTAAACAAAATTTTCGAGTTTCTCGAAAATTTACCTATTTCCTCTTTTTTTATTTAATTATTACTTGTTTTCTTTTCTTGTCCACCGCGCCCCTTCGTCCCTGAAGGGAAGCCAGCGCGCTTATCTCTTTCAAATTTTCGAGTTACTCGAAAATTTACCTATTTCCCTTATTTAATTATTACTTGTTTTGTTGGAGGCAATTCCTTATTTCTTTTTTCCACAGCATCTAAGAACTTATCTGCAAAATCCGAAAAGGCTTTACCAATTACCGAGCTAATGTCAACAGCTGCAGGTCTTCCTCCATCGCCACTTTCGCACACCGACTGAACCAAAGGTATTTGCGCAAGAACTTGAGTATCAGCCTCTTCTGCTAATTTTTGAGTTCCACCTTTTCCAAAAATATAGTATTTATTATCGGGTAATTCGGCAGGAGTAAACCAAGCCATATTCTCGACCAGTCCTAAAACCGGGACTTCTATTCCTTTCGACTTAAACATTGCCACACCTTTTCGGGCATCAGCAATTGCAACATCCTGAGGAGTGCTTACAATCACTGCACCTGTAACAGGAACCGACTGAACAAGAGTTAAGTGAATATCGCTTGTTCCGGGAGGCATGTCAAAAAGTAAATAATCGAGTTCTCCCCATTTTGCCTGATCGATAAGTTGTTTTAAAACTCCTGTAGCCATTGGGCCACGCCAGATTGTAGCATCTGCAGGATTCACAAAAAATCCAACCGAAAGCATCTTTATTCCATATTTCTCGACAGGAATAATAAATTCCTTACCATCCTCTTTTGTGCCGGTTGGCTTAATATCTTCGACACCAAACATTTTTGGAATACTTGGACCAAAGATATCAGCATCAACAACACCAACTCTGTATCCTTTTTGTGCTAAAGCAACAGCAAGATTTACAGTAACTGTCGATTTACCAACACCCCCCTTTCCACTTGCAATTGCTATGATGTTTTCGATACCTTCGATTCCATTTGCATTTTTAGGTGGAGCTTTTGGCTTAACCTTTACTCTTGAAGTAATATTAATAATCAAATCGTCGCCAAAATGTTTTTCTATTTCTGATTTAACAGATCGCTTTATCGAATTGATAAACGGATCGGTAGATTTCTCGAAAACTAAAACAATTTCAACATTTTCTTCATCTATGTTTATATTGTCAAGAATATTTAAACTGACAATATCTGTCCCGCTTTCAGGATGAACAACATTTTTAAGTATTTCTTCAATTATTTGATTATTAAGCTCCATTTTAAAAGTTTTAACCTATACAGAAATAAATAACAAATTAACAGATTAACTGTTCAATCCCGTTAAAACTGAAATTGCATCTGCATTAAAAAAAAATCCAATTACAATTTTTCGGGATAGATAAGGTGACTGAGGAGTCCGACAATAGGAGGACGTCTCGAAGGCACCGTTCAACTAATTAAGTTTTACAAACTCCAGTAAGTTAAATCGTTAATCTTACCTCTAAAAATGCCTTTAATATCAACTAAAATCCCGTTATCATTCGACAATTCTTTAAAATAAGATTCGTTTAATTCTGTATAAGGTTTATGATTAACAGCAACTACAACAGCATCGTATTTTCCTGTTGGATTAGCAACTAAATCAACGTCATATTCTTCTTTTACTTCATGCGCATCAGCAAATGCATCAACGACATCATACTTTACATTATACTTGTCAAGCTCGTCGAGAATGTCGATAACTCTAGAGTTTCTGATATCAGTAACATCTTCTTTAAAAGTCATACCCATTACTAAAACTCTTGAAGTCGTAATTTCTTTTTTCTTAGAGATAATTAATTTAACAATTTTACTTGCAACATAAGCTCCCATACCATCGTTAATCGCACGACCAGAATTAATCATTCTTGCATGATATCCCAATTCTTTTGCTTTGTGCAATAAATAATACGGATCAACGCCAATACAGTGACCACCAACAAGACCCGGGATGAATTTAAGGAAATTCCACTTTGTTCCGGCAGCTTCGAGTACTTCAAAAGTATTGATTCCCATGTGGTCGAAAATAATTGACAACTCATTCATTAATGCGATATTTACATCACGCTGAGTGTTTTCAATAATTTTTGCCGCTTCGGCAACTTTTATTGAGCTAGCGCGATGAACACCTGCTTTAATAATTATTTCGTAAGTTTTTGCAATTTCTTCGGCCGATTCGGCATCGCAACCTGATGATACTTTAACGATACTTGTTAGAGTGTGAACTTTATCGCCCGGGTTTATTCTTTCGGGAGAAAAACCTACTTTAAAATCTTCTACAAATTTTAATCCTGACAATTGCTCAAGAACCGGAATACAATCTTCTTCGGTACAACCGGGATAAACTGTTGATTCATAAACTACGTAATCTCCTTTTTTAAGAATTTTACCAACAGTTTCTGATGCCTTTAATACTGGAGTAAGGTCCGGTAAATTATGTTCGTCGATTGGAGTTGGAACAGCAACGATATGAAAATGGCAATCTTTTAAGTCTTCAGCATTTGCAGTAAAAACGATATCACAGTTTTCAAACTCTTCAGGAGCAAGCTCATTACTTGGGTCGATACCCTTTTTCATCATCTCAACTCTTTCGGGTTTAATATCGAAACCAACAACTTTAACATGTTTTGCAAATTCTAATGCAATTGGTAGTCCCACATATCCCAGTCCAATTACTGAAATCTTTTTTTCTTTTTTAATGATTGAATTGTACATAATTTTATATTGTTAAATATTTCACAAAAATAAGTTGTAAAAATAAATTATTTATTTAATCTTCAAAATGACTTTTTTAATAATGGATGAAATTCTCCGTTTATTCCAGTTGGAGAAGCATTACGAATGTCGAAAACCATATTAATTGAGTTACGCGCATCCTGCAAACCAAAACCATTTCCGGATAATATATGCTTATAACTCTCGGTATGCAGGTCGGTAAAGCCGTCGCTAAACTCAATTTCCTGATTTTCTAATTTTATAGATCTAAAAGTTCTTTGCCCTTTCGCTTTAATGTCATCGGGGAGCATATTTTCGTCTATTGACAATACCCAACGAACTCTTGCGCGTTCCAGCTCTAGAAAACCGGCAGCTTTATCAATTTCGCTAAGTTGAACTGTACTTGATTTTACCGGTCCAAAAATCCAACTAAGCATATCAAAAAAGTGTACTCCGATATTAGTTGCTATTCCGCCCGATTTTTGCATATCGCCTTTCCATGAATAGTGATACCATTTTCCGCGTGATGTTATGTACGCCAAATCGACATCATAAATTTTATCTTTTGGTCCGTTATCGATTTTATGTTTTAGGTCGATAATTGATTTATGCAACCGTAATTGCAAAATATTATATATTTTTTTCCCGGTTTCTCTTTCTATTTCTTCGAGAGCATCGATATTCCATGGGTTTAACACCAAAGGTTTTTCGCAAATTGCATTAGCCTTATGGCGCAAAGCAAAACGGATATGCGAATCGTGCAAATAGTTTGGTGAACAGATACTTACATAATCGATTTTTTTATCTGATCGACTAAGCTTATCGACATGACGCTCGAAACGTTCGAATTCGTGAAAAAAGTCAGCATCAGGGAAATGAGCATCTAAAAAACCCACACTATCAAACGGGTCGAGAGTTGCTATTAAGTTATTTCCTGTTTCTTTGATTGCTTTTACATGTCTTAAGGCGATATATCCGCCAACACCAACAAGGGCAAAATTAATGTTTGACATAATTATAATTTTGTTACAACATTGTTTTTTAATTGATATTTCTCTTTGCTTTCGGGGCAAACGGCAAACCCATCTGCATCAAAGTTTAGCTTATGTCCGTATTCACTCATCCATCCTGTTTGACGAGCGGGATTACCAACCACAAGTGCATAATCGGGAACTTCTTTTGTAACCACAGCACCTGCACCAATAAATGCAAAACGACCGATATTATGACCACAAACAATAGTAGCATTTGCTCCAATTGATGCACCGTGCTTTACAACTGTTTTAAGATATTCGCTTTTTCGATTAACGGCACTACGAGGATTTATAACATTTGTAAAAACCATAGATGGGCCAAGAAATACGTCGTCTTCGCAAACAACTCCGGTATAAATCGACACATTATTTTGGACTTTAACATTATTTCCGAGAACCACATCGGGCGAAACAACAACGTTTTGACCAATATTACAATCCTTGCCAATATTGCATCCTGTCATGATATGTGAAAAATGCCAAATCTTTGTTCCGGCACCTATTTTACAATTATCATCAACGACTGCTGTCTCGTGAGCAAAAAAGTCTAAACTCATACTTTCAAAATTTTAGACAAAAGTAAATAAAATAAGGTAAATTTTCGAGAAACTAGAAAATTTTGTTTAAAAGAAGGAGAATAGGTTAAGTTTTTGAGAAACGTAAAAGTTTAATAAAGTTTTGCGATTTTTTACGATGTATGTCCTGCTGCCTTCATCACCTATAAAATAACCTAAAGATATTGTGTTCTGACTACTTGATTTGCAGTTGTAGATTATTAAATAATTGTAGCCATTGCAAATTATTAGAGCCAAATCATTTTCATTGTTAGAATAGCCCTTACATTATCCAGCAAATCCTTATTAAAAACTATATTCGCATTAAAAAGGGGCTTCTGAACCTATAGCTCGGCAGATAGTTTTCCTGATTCCAGAAACACTTTTTTTTCATGCAGCAAAATATTGATTTAAGCAGATTGTTAGAAATGGACATAAACTTTCTACGTAGAGGCTCTTAATTTGCCGTATTGTTTTGGTTGATCCAGTGTTTGAAAACGGCACATGTCTCTAGTTTTAAATAGTTATTATTTTTAAAAAGATTGTTTTAACAGAAGTTTGTTTAAGAAATTGGCAAGGATGTAAATTTTATATGATTTACTATTTTCAATTATTTGTATTATTTATCCCAAAACAGATAAAAAAAATAAATATAAAAAATGTTTTTTAAATAGTGAAAAGTTATGTATCTTTGGAGAAAACATTGTGGATTTAAAAGCATTTTGCAATTTAAGTTTTCAAGTGTGAGATGTGGAATAGTCTGAATCTGAGTTTTGGAGTAAGACGTAAATAAAAATTATATATGCATAATATATTCCGGAAAATGAAGTTAATATTAGTTCTTTTTGTATCAATTAATATAACGAGTTTTGCTCAAATTTATCCGATAGTAGCAGGATTAAATGACGCAACTATCTTTTATAATGATCTTAATCCCGATGGAGATTATAATGCACCACATTGTTCGGGACCCTATTATTTTGATTTAGATATTGACAATAATGGAAGCGATGATTTTAGCTTCTCTGTTTATTCTAGTTGTGGTAGCGGGGTTGTCGTACGCTATTCAAGAATAACACCTTATGGAGAAAATAAAATAGCGATAAATCGAAATCAAATATCAAACGTGCACCCAGAATATTGGCCGGATACAACATATCTTCCTGTAGCTCAAATATTTAATTACGGAGACACTATAAATGAGAGTTATGTATATACAAATGATCTTACTGTGCTATGTGAGTCGTATTTTATCGCTTATCCATTTACAGTATTTGACATAGATGATTGGCTTAACGAAATTGATAATTTTATTGGTTGCCAAATAACCAGAAATGATACTTTGATTCATTGTTGGATAAGGGTTGATGTACCTAGTACTTCGCACGTTATTATGAAAGATTATGCTTGTGTAAACCCAAATTCAACTAACAATATTTTCACAATTGATTCTTATAGTGACATAGGTATATATCCAAATCCTGCCGAGGACTTTTTTATTATTGAGAATAAAGACGAATATTTGAATGATATTAGAGTTCAGATTGTAAATCTTCAAGGACAAGTTGTTTATCAGAAGGAAATATTTACCAATCAAAACACTTATGAAATTAGTCTTGAAAATATTGAGCCTGGTTTATATTTTGTGATAATATCTGACTCGAATAAAATATATAAACAGAGGATAATTGTAAACTAGCAAGTGTGAAAATATGAAGACTTGTTACGCTTCTCCTATAAAGAAATAAAATTATGAATATGAAAAAGTTCTTTATTTGTGGAATGGTTTTATTTGCAACGCTTTTAATTTTAATAAGCACAAGTTGTAAAAAAGAAGAATTGCCAATTTTAACAACCGTTTCGGTTAGTAATATAACTAGCAATTCGGCCGATTGTGGTGGAGATATTACTTTTGATGGAAATACAGATATTCTATCACGAGGAGTGGTATGGTCCGAATCAAGTAACCCAACAATTGAAAATCACGATGGAATAAGCATTGACGGTACTGGTACAGGGATATTTAATAGTACTATTGTTGATTTAAAACATCAAACACAATACTATGTACGTGCTTTTGCTTCAAATAGTGTTGGTGTTTCTTATGGAAATGAATTTAGTTTTACTACAGATACAATAATATCGATAATATCGATCGCTGATTTTAGTGCAAGTCATACTTTCATAGCCGCAGGAGGTACTGTAAGTTTTACTGATGAATCCACGAATAATCCAACTAGTTGGGAGTGGAGTTTTTCTGGTGGCACTCCAAGCTCTTCAACACAACAAAATCCTTCTGTGACATATAACTCTACCGGTATTTTTACTGTTGGTCTGATAGTAACTTATGACAATATGTCAGACACTCTAATTAGATATGATTACATAAACGTTGGTACTAGCGGACTACCTTGTGCAAATATGCCGACATATACAGATAGCAGAGATGGTACAGTTTATCCTACTGTGCAAATAGGCAATCAATGTTGGATGGCAAAGAATCTTGCGTATTTGCCTAATGTAGTAGGCCCTGAAACTGGTTCTTTGAGCACTGCTTGTTATTATGTTTATGGTTATGATGGAATAAGTGTGACGGATGCTAAAGCAGTAGATAATTACTCCACTTACGGAGTATTATATAATTGGTCTGCCGCAATGGGTGGACAAGAAAGCAGCACAACGAACCCAAGTGGAGTGCAAGGTGTATGCCCTACAGGTTGGCATTTACCAAGTGATGAGGAGTGGAAGGAATTGGAAATGGTTATTGGACTTACACAAGAAGAAGCTGATGTTATGGGCTGGCGAGGAACAAATGAAGGCAGTAAAATGGCAACTAATGCAAGTTTGTGGAATGATGGATTATTAGTTAATAATGAGGATTTTGGTTCATCTGGTTTTAAGGCCTTGCCGGGTGGCAGGCGTTACCTTAATGGTGTTTTCGAATATGTTAACGTAACAGGGAACTATTGGAGTGCTACTGAAACTTATAGCGATCACGCTTATCATAGGCTCTTGGGATATCAACAAAGCAATGTGTACAGAATAGACTACGATAAGCAGTTAGGTATTTCTGTTCGTTGCTTAAAGGATTAGCCTGAAATATTACAATTATATCGTTGATAAGAGTATGAAGCATTGAACAACTAAAATATGATTTTATGAATATAAAAGAGATATCAATTTATGTATTGTTTTTATTTGCATTACTTTTGCTTGGATTATTTACAAGTTGTAAAAAAGAAAATCTGCCAACTTTAACGACTATTTCGGTTAGTAAAATTACTGATAATTCTGCCGATTGTGGAGGAAATATTACTTCTGACGGAAACTCTGATATTACATCTCGAGGAGTTGTTTGGTCTGAAACTAGTAGCCCAACTGTTGAAAATCATGATGGCATAAGCTCAGATGGTAATGGTGTTGGAACATATAAAAGTGAGCTTGCAGATTTAAAACCTGAAACTAAATACTATGTACGTGCTTATGCTTCGAATAATGCTGGTGTAGCCTATGGGAATGAAATAAGTTTTACCACAGTTTCTGATTCATTGCCTGTTGCAGATTCTACAGTCCCTGTCGCAGATTTCACAGCAAGTGAAACTTCTTTATCAGAGGGAGGCACAGTAAACTTTACTGATGTTTCAACAAATAACCCATCGAGTTGGGAGTGGAGTTTTCCCGGAGGCAATCCGAGCTCTTCATCACAGCAAAACCCATCTGTAACTTATAACGTACCTGGTAATTATACCGTTACTCTAATAGCAACAAATTCTAAAGGGTCTGATACTCAAATAAAAACTGATTATATAAGGATTACCACCAATGGAGTTCCCTGTACAGATATGCCGTCATTTATTGATAGCAGAGATGGCACAGTTTACCCTACAGTGCAAATCGGCAACCAATGCTGGATGGCAAAGAACCTTGCATATTTACCAAGCGTTACTGAGCCTGAAACAGGTTCAGTGAGTACAGCACACTTTTATGTTTACGATTATTACGGGACGGATGTAGAAGCTGCAAAAACTAAAAACAATTACTCTACTTACGGTGTGTTATATAACTGGTCCGCTGCAATGGATGGGCAAGCAAGCAGCACAACTAACCCAAGTGGAGTGAGAGGTATTTGTCCAGAAGGTTGGCACTTGCCAAGTGATGATGAATGGAAGGAATTGGAGATTTCGCTCGGAATGACACAAACTGTCGCTGATGCTATGGCGTGGAGAGGGACTAGTGAAGGAAGTGAAATGGCTGGTAATGAATTGTTATGGTCTGACGGACTTTTAGAAAACAGTTTAGGCTTTAGAGAATCTGGTTTTACTTCCTTGCCTGGTGGTTGTCGCAACTATAATGGTTTTGTAAGATATGGTATCGATGGCAACTGGTGGAGTGCTACAGAGTTAAATGATGCTAGCGCATGGCATCGAAGCATATACCACAACTACAGCTCTGTATATAGAAACGTCAACTATAAGGAGTTGGGCTATAGTGTTCGTTGCCTTATGGATACACCATCAGAATAGGACTATTTGAAAATCCTGAACACCCATTTAAAGACTTGTGATGTTTGCATCCTTCTAATTTAACAAAATAGTTTCTTATTGATTTACTCCGTTGCCAATAATTGCTGTGACATTCTTCTAACACTGACGACTAATTCTGAAATTTGCTTTTCTTTTTCGGCATTTTTTTTGTAAATCCCTCTTGCGTTAATACTTTTTTTATAACTTTACACAAATATTAAAATTATATGGATATGAAAAAAACAGTTTTATTTTTAGCTATAGTATTTATCAGTGTTTCTTTGTTTGCTCAAAAAATAGTTGTTCAGGAAACAAGTGCAAAATTTTACAAGGAAAACCGTAATGCGCTTTCGACAATTGTGTATTACACTGATGCCGGAAGTGTTGAGAAAGAATTTAAAGATTTGCTTAAATCATATAAAGGAAAAGTAAATACAAAAAAAGGGGTAATGTTTGGCGACGATTTGGTTATCAGTTCAATTAGTGATAATACTGTTGATGTTTATGCAACATTTAAAGACACAAAAAATGGCGAAGTAGAAGTTCTTGTTGGGTTTGATCTTGGTGGTGCTTTTATCTCTTCGGCAACTCACCCCGAACAATTTTCAAGAGCGAGCGAAATCATCAGAGATTTTTCTTTTAACATTACCGAACAAGCATTTGCTGTCATTGTGAAAGAAGAGGAAAAAAATCTTGAAAAATTTACTAAAGATTACGAAAAAGTGGTTTCTACAAAAGAAGGTCTTGAAAAAGATAACGAAGACTATAAAAAACAAATCGAATCAAACGAAAAAGAAATCGAAAAATTAAGTAAAGACATCGAAACACTTTCGGGCGAACTTAAAGAGAAACAAGACTCTTTTGAGAAGCTAAAGAAAGAAGGAACAAAGATTAGTAAATAAAAAAAGGAATAGGTAAATTTTCGAGAAACTCGAAAATTGAAAAGGTAAGCGCGCAGGACTCCCTTCAGGGATTTAGGGGCGCGTTGGAATAAAAAGAAGAGGTAAATTTTCGAGAAACTCGAAAATTTTGGTTTAACGAATTGTTCAAGAAAAGGAAGTAGTTATAAATTTTTGTGAAAATCGAAAAGCTTGGTTTAACGAAAATTTTGTTTCTTAAAAATAAGGTTCTTACTTATAAACAAGATTGCCGATAATTGTGTCGGCATTTTTTTTAAATAATCTTTTATTTTTCTTGCCAATAATTCTATCTTTGGACAAAATTTAAAACATTACAAAATGAAATTTGGAGTCATTATTTTTCCGGGATCAAATTGCGATCATGATATGGTTTATGCTTTACGAGATATTCTTCGTCAGGATGTGGTAGAATTGTGGCATAAGGACACTGATTTGCAAAATTGCGATGCGATTGCTGTACCAGGAGGTTTTTCTTATGGTGATTATTTACGCTCGGGTGCGATTGCTCGTTTTTCGCCAATTATGGAAAAAGTTATAGAATTTGCAAATAACGGAGGTTTTGTATTTGGCGTTTGTAATGGTTTTCAAATTTTATGCGAAGCCGGACTACTCCCAGGAGCTTTACTACACAACAACAATCAAAAATTTATTTGCAAAAATCAATATATAAAAGCCGAAAATGTTGATTCTGCAATGACAAAATTTGCATCAAAAGACAAATCACTAAAAATACCTATCGCTCATGGCGAAGGCAGATACTACGCTCCTGAAGAAACCCTCACCGAAATGGTTCAGAACGAACAAATTATCTGGAGATACTGTGACGAAAAAGGCGATTTATCGGAAAAAAACAACCCTAATGGTTCGGTTATGAATATTGCAGGTGTTTGCAATAAAGAAAAAAATGTTTTCGGAATGATGCCCCACCCCGAAAGAGCCGCCGACCCCGAATTACGTAATACCGACGGAATAAGCATCCTAAAATCTATTATAGTTCATCTAAAGGAAAAAAATATATAAGGTAAATTTTCGAGAAATTCGAAAAAATGAAAGAGGTAAGCGCACAGGTTTAGAGAAACTCGAAAATTTGGATTTAACAAAATAAAATGAGCAAAATCAAAACAGGAGCTAAAGCAGGCATTGCATTGTTGGTTGTTGGAATATTAACCGGAGTTCTCAATCATTTTGCACTCGAAATCTGGAATTATACGCTTAAATTACTTATCGCATTTCCAATATTTTTCTTCTGGGGTTTGAGCCTAATAATATTTCCCGGACCGAAAATGTATCATCCTCTTAAAACAGAAGATATTAACGGGTTCTGGAGAAATTCACCACTGTTACATCGAATTGGATGGATTGTTGGCATTGCAATTGGCGCTGCAGGAACAGTGTTAGCAATGTTTTATTACAATATTGAGCCCTGATTATCAGACACTTACAAACACACAATGCGGGAAACCTGTTTTGAAAACACATGAGTTTAACTAAATCTAAATGAGTTTGCTCTGGCCAATAGAAATGAAAGGATTATCTACAAAAATTTTATCTTTGCAAAATGAAAGATTTAGCAAGAGAAATTTTTGAAAAAAATCCAAATGCAAATTTGCTATTCGACAAACTTAAAAATTCAGGTGAGTCGGAAAACATATTAGTGCATGGTCTTGCAGGCTCTTCAAAAGCATTTTTGTTTTCATCATTATTTCTCCGCGAAAAACAACTCTCATGTGTTATTTTTCCAGATAAAGAGACCGCATCGTATTTTTTTGACGATCTTGTAAATATTTTGGGCGATGAGTATGTTTTGTTTTTCCCAAGTGCCTATAAACGCTCAGTAGAGTATCTTAAAACCGATCGAACAAACATCATTTTAAAAACCGAAGTTTTAAATAAACTGAGGACGGGTAAAAAACCATACATTATAGTAAGCTATCCCGGAGCAATCATCGAAAAAGTTGTTGATAATAAAGACTTAAAAAATAATACTCTTGAAATAAACATAGGCGAAAAACTATCTATGGAGTTTATTACTGACGTATTAAACGAGTATGGTTTTCGTCACGAAGAATTTGTGTATGAGCCGGGAACATTTTCAATGCGTGGAAGCATAATTGATGTGTTTTCATTTAGTAACGAAGAGCCCTACCGAATCGACTTTTTTGGAGACGAGGTAGAAAGCATCCGAAGTTTTGACCCAAATACACAATTATCAAGAGACAGACATAAAAAAATATCAATTGTACCAAATATTCACGAGCATCTGGTTAATGAACATAAAGTGTCATTTTTCGACTTTATCAATAAAAATTGTAAAATTTGGCTCGAACAACCGGAAATGATTATTGATAAGTTTCAAAAAACATGGGATGCCGCAAATATCAGATTTTCCGAAACCATTTCGCAGGATGAAGACGATGAGATTTGCATTGTAAATCCTGAATCCGGACTATTGTCTCCGGATGAGTTTACCGATGAAATAAAAAAATTTCAAATAATTGAGTTGGCGCATCGCTCGCTATATAATTCTCAGCAGGAAATTGTGTTTGATATTGCTCCACAACCAGCCTTTAGTAAACAATTCGATTTACTCATTCAAAACTTAAAAGATAATCGTGAAAATTACTATAAGACCTACATTTTAAGTAATAATCAAAAACAAATACAAAGGCTGCGCGATATCTTTAGTGATAAGGACGAAGATGTAGAGTTTTTTCCTATTCTTCAAACTGTTCAAAATGGATTTATCGATAACACGAGCAGAATTTGTGTATATACCGACCATCAGATATTTGAAAGATATCATCGTTTTAAGACAAAAAAGACTCCTACCAAGGAAGCTATAACTTTGCAAGAGTTAACCTCATTGCGTCCGGGCGATTATGTTGTGCACATAGACAATGGAGTGGGTAAGTTTGGCGGTTTGCAAAAAATCAATAACGATGGTCATGTGCAGGAAGTTGTTAGTATTATTTATGATAACAACGACATATTATTTGTAAATATCCATTCATTACATCGAATTTCAAAATATCGCGACAAAGATGGCGAACCACCAAAAATTCATCGGCTAGGTTCGGGACACTGGAAAAGATTAAAAGAGCGAACAAAAAAGAATATTCAGGATATTGCACGCGATTTAATTGTTTTATACGCTCAAAGGCGCGATCAAAAAGGATATGCTTTTTCGCCGGATTCATATTTGCAGAATGAGTTAGAATCTTCATTTATGTATGAAGATACTCCCGATCAGGGAAAAACAAGCGATGCAATAAAATCGGATATGGAGTCGGATATTCCAATGGACAGGCTGGTTTGTGGCGATGTTGGTTTTGGGAAAACTGAGCTGGCAATTCGTGCAGCATTTAAATCCGTTTGTGATAGTAAACAAGTTGCGGTTTTAGTCCCTACAACAATACTAGCTTTACAGCATTACCAGACATTTAGAGAACGATTAAACGGAATGCCTGTAAACGTTTCATATATCAGTAGATTAAAAACCAATAAAGAAATAAAGCAAACTCTCGATAAACTTAAGCAGGGAAAAGTCGATATTATAATTGGCACACATCGATTGATGAATAAAGATGTTGAGTTTAAAGATTTGGGTTTACTAATTATTGACGAAGAGCAGAAATTTGGTGTGGCGATGAAAGAAAGATTGCGCCAATTAAAAGTAAATGTGGATACTTTAACTTTAACAGCAACACCAATACCGCGAACTTTGCAATTTTCGTTGATGGGAGCACGCGACTTGTCAGTAATTAACACACCTCCACCAAACCGTCAGCCAATTATTACCGAATTGCATTCCTTTAACAGCGATATCATCAGAGAAGCTATTTATTACGAGGTTGGACGTAACGGACAAGTATTTTTTGTCAACAATCGAATTCAAAACATTAATGAAATTGAAGCACTAATTAACAAAGTCTGTCCGGAAGTAAAAACTGTTGTTGCTCATGGTCAGATGGAAGGAAATAAGCTCGAAAAAATAATTCTCGATTTTATGCGTGGTGATTACGATGTATTAATCAGTACATCGATAATTGAAAATGGTGTTGACATTCCAAATGCAAATACGATAATTATCAATAATGCCAATAATTTTGGATTAAGTGACCTGCACCAATTGCGTGGACGAGTTGGTCGTAGCAACAAAAAAGCCTTTTGCTTTCTGTTGGCGCCACCGCTAAATGTTTTAACTCCCGAAGCAAGACGCAGACTTAAAGCAATTGAGGAATTCAGCGATCTTGGAAGTGGTCTTAATATCGCATTGCAAGACCTCGATATTAGGGGCGCAGGAAACATACTCGGA
Organism: Bacteroidales bacterium; assembly: GCA_016937855.1. GTDB lineage: Bacteria > Bacteroidota > Bacteroidia > Bacteroidales > ML635J-15 > Bact-19. The sequence goes on from JAFGVU010000101.1 coordinate 64,157, forward strand.
AGCGAACAATCGGGTTTTATTGCCGATATCGGATTCGAAACCTACAACAAAATCTTAAACGAAGCAATCGACGAACTAAAAGATGGAGAATTTAAATCGTTATTTGCTCAGGAATCAGAGCAAAAAGAAACAACTTCAGGCTACTCTCCTGCAAAAGATTGTCAGATTGATACCGACTTAACTATAATGTTTCCTGATTACTATATTTCCAGCACATCGGAAAGGATAAGATTATACAAAGAACTGGATGAGATTAAATCGTACGAAGAGCTTGAGAAATTCCGCGAAATGATTATCGATAGATTTGGTGAAATCCCTTCCGAAGCCGAAAAGCTGTTTGACATAATAAAACTAAAGTGGGAAGCAATAAAACTTGGTTTCCAGAAAATCATAATAAAAAACAATGTCTTTATCGGATTCTTTCCGCTAAATCAGCAATCATCTTTCTATTCCTCTTCAATTTTTGCGAAAATTATTATGTATATCCAACAAAATCCCAAAAACATGATAATTAAAGAGCAGAAAGAAAAACTGACTCTCCGAATATCAAGTATAAATTCGATTAACTCCCTTATGATTGTCTTGAAAGAAATTTCTGAGTTTGTTGGCGATCACACCTAAACTGCTCACAAGAATACATAGTGGAATGTTTTTGCTGATTTTGTCGAGTACAAGGTTCTGCAGCCCCTAGATAGGATCAACATCTATTTCGAATAATGTTGAGCTTAATTCTTTGTTGGATCTTATAGCAGCAATTTGACTGAGAATTAGATTTTTGATCTTTACAGCCGAAATGTCTTTTTCGAATCGCAAATGAATATTTAAGATATAATAGTTTTTAATTCTATTAATTAATGGTTCTTCGGGCCCTTTTACTCTTTGATGGAGCTTTTTTTTGAGTTCATTTGCCAAAAATCCGGCAGCAGAATATACTTTTTGTTTGTCTTTGTTTTTTAACTTGATAATGATAAAGCTCCAGCTTGGCGGATATCTAAATATAGTCCTTTCAGAGATTTGATTGTTGTACATCTCCAAATAATCATTGTCGAGAACCTGTTTTAGAATAGGGTGAGTTGGATTAAATGTTTGAATTATAACTTTACCTTGTTTGTTTCTTCTTCCGGCGCGTCCACTAACTTGAGCAAATAGTTGATACGCTCTTTCGAAGGCTCTAAAATCCGGAAAATTTAGCATGTTATCTGCGTTAAGTATTCCAACCAGACTAAGACGCTCAAAATCTAAACCTTTTGTAATCATTTGAGTGCCAACAAGAATATCGGTATTGTAGTTAGCAAAATCTTTTAGTATTTTTTCGTAAGATTTATTAGATTTGGCTGCATCGAGATCCAGACGTGCTACCCGTGCATCAGGAAAGAACTCAATGATTTCGTCTTCGATACGTTCGGTTCCCAAACCTTTTGTTTTAAGATTTGTGCTGCCGCATGATTTGCAAATATATAACATAGGGAAAGATTCGCCACAGTAATGACAGTTTAGAGAATTACCATATTTATGGTAGGTTAAACTTACATTGCAAGAATTGCAGTATGGAACCCAACCACAATCTTTACATTCGAGGTATGGTGAATAGCCTCTACGATTTTGAAATAAAATTACTTGTTCCTTGTTTTGTAATGCTGTTCCAATTGAATTTATAAGATCGGGATGGAAATGGTTTTTCATTATTTTTCGTCGATATCCATCTTTTATATCCACAATGTGGATTATTGGTAAAGCAACATCCCCATATCGAGTATTAAGCTCAACAAGTTTGTATTTGTCTTTTTTTGCATTATTGTACGATTCAATAGATGGAGTTGCAGATCCTAAAACTACAGCACAATTGTGAATTTTACTCATAACAATTGCCACATCACGAGCATTATATCGCGGGTCTGGATTTTGCTGTTTATAGGAGCTTTCGTGCTCTTCGTCAACGATAATTATTCCGAGATTTTTGAAAGGTAAGAACACCGATGATCGCACACCTAGAATAACATCAAACTCGTTGTTCAAAAGTTTTTGATAGATTTCGCTTCGACTATTTAGGGAGTATTTACTATGAAAGACACCAATTTTATTTCCGAAATATCGTCTTAATCGCAAAATCATTTGTGTTGTTAGAGCTATCTCAGGTAACATATACAATGCTTGTTTGCCTTCTGCGACAATATCCTCGATTAACTTAATGTAAATCTCGGTTTTGCCACTGGATGTGACTCCATGCAACAAAATAGGTTTTTTATCGTCAATTCCTTTTTTAACCAAATTATAGGCATCTTGCTGAGCCTTACTAAGAACCGGGCTTGGAGTATATTCTACATCAAATTGCTCTATTCTGCTTATTTCTTGCTTTGTTGTGTTGATGAGTCCTTTTTTTGCCAGACTTACAATACTTGTTTTACTAACTGATAGGTTTTTTATAATGTCAGATTCTTCTATATTTATTTCATTCTCATCTTTATTTGAAAGGGACTCAATCAGGAAATCAAGTATGTCTTTTTGACGCGAGTTTTTACTGGTGATTTTTTCAAATTCTAGCAGGTTTTTCTCTATAAATTCATATTTGAATCTGATAAAATTTTTGTACACAGGTTTGTATGATTTGTACACTTGCTGATTAATACTAATTAACCCTTTTTGGTGGAGATTTTGAAGTTGATGCATAGGATATTTTATTCCTGTACCCTCAGTTATTTTATTAATTTCGGCGACCTTTGCATTTTGAAGAAATTCTATAATTTTAATTTCAGAATCGTTTAAAATATCTTCAGAATCAGAATTTTCGTTAAAATAGAAATTAGACTGACTTGATGGAATAAGAGCAGAAGGAATGGCTGCGTTTAGCACATCACCCTTAGAGCAGCAATAATAATTTGATATCCATTCCCATAGTTCAAGTTGTTTTGATGTAACAAATGATGACTCATCTTGTAGGTCCTCGATAGGTTTTGCGTCAAAATTAGGTTTTTTGTTATGCAGTGATACAACAATACCCGTATATAGCTTTCTTTTACCGAAGTTAACAACAACTCTGGCGCCGACAGAAATATTTCCCTGCATGTTTTCCGGTATATAGTAAGTAAAAGTTTGATTCGGAGGAACAGGGAGTAATATTTCGGCGTACAAATATGTTGACATTAATAAAATTAAGAGTTTAAAATATCAACTATATTAAGCATTTTACGATCAATATCTTTATGATGTTTGATTGTTTGATTGAAAGGAACATGAGCTATTGTTCGGTTTATCATACCTACCATTATGCTACGCTGATCATCCAGAAGAGCCTCGACAGCAGCCACACCAAGTCTGCTTGCCAAATATCTATCATAAGCAGTTGGGCTTCCACCGCGTTGTATATGGCCTAATACGGTAACTTTCATGTCGAACTCTCCGCCGAATTTTTCCATTTCTTTTTTAATTCCAAATGCTCCCCCGGCATCATCACCTTCGGCAACAAGAATTATCGAGGAAGTTTTCTTTTTAGCCATATAATTAGTAAGGCGATTATGTAAATCTTTTAAATCGGTTTCGACTTCGGGAACTAAAACAGCTTCGGCTCCACAGGCAATTCCGCTTCGTAATGCAATAAAACCAGCATCTCTGCCCATTACCTCGACAAAGAATATCCTTTCGTGCGATGCGGCGGTATCTCTTATTTTGTCAACGGCTTCTATTACTGTATTAAGTGCAGTGTCAAAACCGATGGTCATATCTGTTCCGTATAAATCATTGTCAATTGTTCCAGGTAAACCAACAATCGGGAAATTATGCTCCTCAATAAAAATCCGGGCTCCTTTAAAAGTTCCATCTCCTCCAATAACTATCAGGGCATCACATTTATTCTTAAGAAGATTTTCGTAGGCTATTCGACGACCTTCTTCTGTTCTAAATTTTTCGCTTCGAGCAGTTTTTAATATTGTGCCGCCCCTCTGAATTATATTTCCAACAGTTTTGGAGCTCATCGGGATAAAATCGTTATTTATTAATCCTTCATAGCCTCGCAAAATTCCCATTACTTTTAAATTTTCTTGTAATGCTTTACGCACAACTGCGCGAATGGCTGCATTCATGCCGGGAGAGTCGCCTCCGGAAGTTAAAACTGCTATTTTTTTTATTTTTGTCATAAAAATGTTTTTTTAATTTATTTTTTTATGTTTCTAGAAAATTCACCTTATTTTTCTCTTTACCCTGCTGTGTACGCTTATAAAAATAAAATGTTTTGTTTTGTAAATTAAATTTATGTAAAATTGTTTTGTATAGAGTCTCGAATTTCTTCCATAAGCCACAATGGGGTTGAGGTGGCACCGCTAATACCAACAGAATGTTTCCCAAAAAACCAATCCTTTTTTAGATCATCTGATGCTGTTACAAAAAAGCTTTGGTTATTTGAATCGCTACAAACTTTGAAAAGCATGCTTCCATTACTAGATTTTGGGTCACTCACAAAAATAATCAAGTCGTGTTTTTTACAGAACTCTGTTAATCGGGGTATTCGGTTTTTAACACTTGGGCAAATCGTTTGAAATACAGTTATATTGTCAATATTTCCATAAATCGAAATTGATTTTTCTTTTAAATATGTTTCAATTTTACAATAATCTGCAAAATTTGATGTTGTTTGTGAAAATAAAAATACCGGTTGAGAAATATCTATTTTGTCGGCTTCATTTATACTGCTTATTACTATTGCTTTACCATTTGTTTGTCCTACAAGTCCGTTTACTTCAGCATGTCCTTTTTTCCCGAATATTACGATTTGGTTTTTTGAGTTTTCGAGATGTTTTTCTTTGATTTTTTTTTGTAGGTTTAATACAACTGGGCAAGTAGCATCAATTAATTCGACATTTTGATTCTTTGCAATTTTGTATGTTTCGGGGGGTTCACCATGTGCCCGAATAAGCATTTTTTTTGATCCTAATTCTTTTATCTGGGAATGATCGATCGTTTTCATTCCAAGTTTTTTTAATCTGTCCTCTTCTTTTGCATTATGCACAATCTGCCCTAGACAAAATATGGGTTGATTGTCTTTGCTAAGCGATTCGGCGGTTTTTATTGCTTTGGTTACACCAAAACAAAAACCTGCATATTTGTCAATTTCGATCTTCATAAATAATTTTGTTTGCCAAATCTAGTGCAATTTTTAACTGTTGTTCGCGCGTTAGCGATGTATTATCAATTAAAATAGCATCACTAGCTTGTTTTAGAGGACTTGTTTTACGAGACTTGTCATAGTTGTCGCGTTGGATAAGATTCTGTTTAACAGTGTCAAAATCAACATCAACATTTTGTGATCTTAGCTCTTCGTATCTTCTTTGTGCCCTAATATTAACATCTGCTGTAATAAACAGTTTTAACTCAGCCTTTGGAAAAACTACGGTTCCAATATCACGACCATCCATTACAACTCCATTATCTACGCTAAGTTTTCGCTGCAATATCACCATCTGCTTTCTTACTTCCGGAACAGCACTAACCTGACTTACATAAGAAGAAACATCTATTTGACGAATTTGTTTTTCGACATTTTTATTGTTTAAGAATGTTATAGGATTAAATTCATGGTCTGGTTCAAAATGTATTATAATTTTTTGGAGTGAGTTAATCAAATTTTGCTGATAAAAATAATTGTTTCCAATGAATTTTTTTTCGATGGCAAAAAGAGTAACAGCTCTATACATGGCACCACTGTCGATATAAATGTATCCAAGTTCTCCTGCAAGCTGACGAGCTAATGTGCTTTTGCCACAAGAGGAGTAACCGTCAACTGCAATTTTTATTTTTTTTATTGCTTCTAATATCATTAATTTAAAAAATAAATTTTCAGTGTGTGTGAATGCAAATTTACGAAAAGAAATAGATAAAACAGGTAATTTTTTGTTCAACTATTATTTTTTGTTTTCATCTTGCTGTTTTGTTGCTCGAAATATTAAATGAATTTGGGCATCCATATTTAATCCGCATTATGCTGGTTAAAACTAAGATGAAATATCTTTTTAACGGGATTCGCATGTTCAAATATTTCAACTAAACAATATTCAATGATTAATAAACTATTTGCCACGAAAACAATAAAAATACGAAAAGCTTGTCGCTGCGTCACTTACTTCGATTCCGAAAGATATCGGAGCTCAGCACAAGTCGTTTCTTGCTCCAAGAGATTTTAGACAACTAAATTCGTTCGTACTTCGATTATTCGCTTGTGCCGAGCCATAGGCTCCCCGACAAATCGGGACAGGCAGAGCATCCTCGTTAAAAAAAGAAATTGCCTTACATTCTTTTTTTTACGCAAATGCTAAAATAATAAATTGTATTTTTTGTCTGAGTAAATGCAATTTCTATCCCGCTAAAATACGAGGATCCACGACTAGCCAAAGGCTGAGTCGGGAATTTAAGGGGATTCGTTTGTTCTTTTGTTCGTTTGTTCTTCCGTTCGATTGTTCGATTGTTCCCTAGTTTCCTAGTATAAATGTTCTGCTCTTTTAAAGATTAGTGCTTTTGTAGAATGCGTCAAGGTTTATTCCAAGTGTAAAGTGGTTTGAGCTTCCGGCAAGATGGTAGGATGCGAGGCCATAACTGATGTTAAATTTTGATAAATGAAGTCCAAATCCAACAGACATTCCTACTAATTTTGGCATAGTTGTAATAGCGAGTTCGGTTCGTCTCCGATAATTGTATCCTAAAGCAATGTAGAAATTAGGGTGAGGAACAATCTCAACGCCTAGAATAAAATGTCTTATAAATTCATCACCAATATCCCCCATTTTATTAAAAAAGTTACCATCATTTCCTTCATCAAGTTGGTAGGTGTTCGAAAAGGCACTTGTGTATGATAAATTCCAGTTTAATAAATCCATTGCCGTTACCGAAAACCGGAAAGGAGCATGTCGTAGCTTTTTTGTAATTCCAATTTGTACATCAAGAGGTAGTGGTTCTTGATTCCCGGGTGTGTAAGGTTTTAATTGTATTCCAAGATTTTTAACGACCAATCCAGTTGAAAAAAGATTTGCGGTGTCGATGTAGGCTAATCCTGCATCAATAGCTAATCCTGATGAAAAATAAGAGAAAAATGATGAGTAAATGGTTTTTAGATTTACTCCATAGTGTAATTTTGGTAAGATGATTTTCGCATACGAGATGTTAAAAGAATACTCTGAAGGAGTAAATTCACCTAAAATTTCGCCTGTTTCATCAGAATGTAAAAATGTGCCGTAGTTGATGTATTGAATTCCTCCGGCAAATGTTCCGATATTTTTGAGGTCGTAAGCGTAAGAAACATATCCAAAGTTGATGTCGGAAAGATAATTTATGTAATTTATCGCCATACGATTGTGCATTTCGCCACGTAATAAAGCTGGATTGTTAAGAACAAAATTTACATCATTGTCATAATGCGAAACATTATTACCTCCAAGAGCAGCTAATCGTGACCCCGCCGGTAAATTAAGGAACTCATACGTATTGTCTCCTCCGGTTTGAGCAAACAAACCTAAAGAAAAGAGAGAAATCATTATTACAATTATACTGAGTTTCATTTAAAATATTTTTGCAAAAATAAAATAATATTACATAAACGATAAAACATTGATGATATTGTTTTGTTCAAAAATGTTTTAATATGTGTTGTTTGAGCCTGATTTGTTTATAAACTTTTCGGATTAAAAGGATTGTCAGATCAACCTTTCCTTCATATAGCTATCCAACAGATATCTGTTCTCTTAAAGCGCTTCCATATACAGCAATTCTGCTTGTTGAAGTGAGATTTGTCGTGGGTTGTTGTTTAGTAGTCGGGTGATTTTCATAACCTTTTGTGCAAGTCTGGAGATATCGGCTTGGGTAACTCCATAAAATCGCAGGAATCTTTTTATATTTAGTTTGTCAATGATGTTGTCAAGTTCGATAAGCAATAGATGTGCAGCTTGATCATCGGTTTTTCCTCTAGTATCAATACCAATAGCTTTGGCAGCTTGTGCGTATTTTTTTGGATTTGCCGATAGGTTAAATCTTAGTACAGAGCTCATCATAATAGAGTTTGCTAATCCGTGAGGGATGTGATATTCTGCACCAATTGGATATGCAAAAGCATGAATAGCTCCTACACTGCTGTTTGCAAAGGCTTTTCCTGCAAGCATACTTCCATAAAGCATATTGCTTCGAGCTTCGAGGTTATGTCCATTGTTAAAAGCTTCAATAATATTTGAGTGCAATATCGATAAAGCTTCTAGTGCTAACATATCGCTTAGTGGATTTGACATTACCGAGGTAAGAGCCTCAATTGCATGAATAATTGCATCCACTCCGCTATATGCTGTAACATCAGGAGGTAAATTTAGAGTCAATACCGGATCTAAAATTGCAACATCTGCATATAAACTTGGGTTTACTATTCCATTTTTCGTTTGTTCCAGATTGTCGCTTAGGATACTTATGTGTGTTACTTCGGAGCCTGTTCCGGCAGTTGTGGGAATTAAAATCAGCGGTAAACGATTGTTAATTTTCTCTTGGGCTGATATTAAATCTTTACAATTCCCGCCCGAAAGAACATTAACAGCCACAATTTTCGCTATATCCATTGCCGAACCACCTCCAATGCCAATAATTATATCGCATTTAGACAGTATTGCATTTCTACTTGCCAAATCTGCAACTTCATAACCCGGATCAGGGCAAATTTCATCAAAAATCATTAAGCTAATAGATTCTTCTCTTGAGTTGTTTACAATATCTTGCCAAATATCGAAATTTTTAATAACAGGATCACACACAAAAAAAGGCCTTTTTGCTTGCAGTTTTTTAACTTCATCAAATAGATTTTTAATGGCGTTTTCACCTAAAATAAGCTTTGGCGTTGATTGAAATACGAATTGTTTCATAATAATCTTATTTTTCGTAGCAAAAAAAAGCAATTATAAATAAAAAGCAAAACTAATGTAAAAGATAATTAATAAATAATTATTATTTAATGAAAAAAGCTAACTTTGTAAGCTAAATTAATTTGAGAATAGATTGTTATAAGAAAAAGGAAAATAGTAGGAGGTTAAATCTTTCATATGGTTTTTTAATCTTTTCTTAATGATAAAAAGATATTGAGTTATAAAATTTGTTAAAACTTTGCAAACTTTGCAAATAAATTAGAAAAGTAAATGAAAAAAGGGATTTTAATTTTAACTGCACTACTGATAACGATTATTGGTTTTGCACAGGAGGCAGATACTTTGCCACAAAAAAGTCCTGAGATTCCGGTGATTACACTTACTGATTCCGAACTGGATGAGGATAATCAATCACAGGATATATCAGGATTACTTAGTTCGTCCACTGACGTTTATGTAAATATTGCCGGATATACATTTGGGCAAGCACGTTTTAGAATCAGAGGATATGACAATCAGAATACTTATGTTTTGATTGACGGAATTTATGTTAACGATGCCGAAACCGGAAGACCATATTATGGTAATTGGGGTGGATTAAATGAGGTGATGAGGAATAAAGTTGTTTCTCCCGGTTTAGCATTTTCGGATTATTCGTTTGGTGGAATTGGAGGGGTAACAAATATTATTACTCGCCCCTCTCAGCAAAGAGCCGGAACAAGCATTTCTTATGCATCCGCAAACAAATCTTATCGAAACAGAGCAATGTTTAGTCATTCTACAGGATTGATGGATAACGGTTGGGCTTTTACTCTATCGGGTTCGTCTCGTTGGGCAGAGGAAGGATATGTTCAGGGGTCATTTTATGAAGCTTATTCGTATTTTATTGGAGCAGAAAAGAAGATTAACGATAAGCATAGTATTGCTCTAACATTTTACGGATCGCCATCACGCAGAGGTAAAACCGGTGTTGGCACCGCCGAAGTTTATGAACTTACAGGAGACAATTTCTATAATCCAAATTGGGGTTACCAAAATGGAGTAATGAGAAATGCAAAAGTTGGAACATTTCATCAGCCACGCACAATGCTAAGTCATTATTGGCAAATTGATCCAACAATGAAACTTACAACTTCGGTTTCATATGCGGCAGGTAGAGCCGGTTCAACTGCACTTAACTGGTATGATGCTGCCGACCCAAGACCAGACTATTACAGAAATTTGCCAAGTTATTACGAAGAGGGCGAATTTATGTATGACTACCTTACCGAAATGTGGCAAAACAGCGAAACTTTCCGTCAACTCGATTGGGATTCATTCTATCATGCAAATCGTAAAAATCTCTACACAGTAGAAGATGTTGGTGGAGAAGAAGGAGTTGATATTACCGGAAATCGTGCAAAATTTATTATTGAAGACAGACGATATGATCTTAACAGAATCGATTTTGCAACATTATTTAGCAAGGAGTTAAACGAAAAAACAAAACTGATTACAGGGATAAACTACTTGTCCAGTAAAACGCATAACTATAAACTTGTCGAGGACTTATTGGGTGCAGATTGGTGGTTAGATATCGACCAATTTGCCGAGAGAGATAATGCCGACGACGTGTATATTATTCAAAGTGATGTTAGTAATCCTAACAACGTGGTTTACGAGGGTGAGCTTTTTGGTTACGATTATGTTACTAATATTACTAAATCAAGTGCGTTTGCTCAAGCCGAAACAAAACTGGAGCATATAGATTTATTTGCCGGAGTTGATGTTTCATATACCGAGTTTTGGAGAACAGGTAATATGAGAAATGGCAAATTCCCTGCAAATTCTTATGGGAATTCACCAACTTATAAATTTTTGAACTATGGCGTAAAAGGTGGAGCAAATGTAAAAATTACAGGTCGTAATTTTGTACTGTTAAATGCTGCCTATTTAACAAGAGCTCCGTTTGTAAGAGATGCTTTTGTGTCGCCACGTACAAGACACGATGTGGTTGATAATTTGACAAGCGAAAAAATTTATACAGGTGATATCAGCTATTTTTATCGTTCTCCATATGTTCAGGCCAAAATTACAGGGTTTTACACACAGTTTACTGATGGGTTACAATCATCTAGTTTCTATCACGATGAATTGAGAACTTTTGTTAACTATGCAATGACAGGAGTAAACAAAACTCATTATGGAGCAGAGTTAGGAATTGAGGCAAAACTCACATCAACTTTTACTGCAACATTTGCGACAGGATACGGAAAGTATTTATATAGCAGTCGTCCGAGCGTTACAATTGCTCAGGATAATAGCTCTGAAGTTTTAGCTGAAAACAGAACAGTATATATTAAAAATTATCACGTTGGATCGATGCCGGAATATGCTGCCTCAATTGGTGGAAAGTATTATGCACCTAAATATTGGTTTGTTGGGCTTAATGCAAATTACTTTGCCGAAAGCTATATTAATATAAACCCTGAAAAACATACTGCTGAAGCATTAAATATTTTCGTTACTGACGACCCACAAGTTGAACCAATACTAGAGCAAGAAAAACTCGACCCTGGTTATACTTTTGACATTTGGGGTGGTAAATCATGGAGAATCGAAGATTATACAATTGGGTTTACACTTAGTATTAATAATATTTTGGATAATACCGACCTAATAACTAACGGATACGAACAATATCGTTTCGATCAAAACGATATAGATAAATTCCCAAATAAATATTTCCATTTATACGGAAGATCGTATTTCCTTAATGTGTATTTTAGATTTTAACGAATTAAAATTAAGAAATGATGAAAAATAAAATAATAATATTAGTTTCTATCATGGCTGCATTTGCTTTTGCCTTTGTTAGCTGTGACGAAGAACTCGACACGCCACCCATTGCAGAAGTTGATCAGAATAAAGTATTAACGATTGCAGATATTTATCAAATGTATGCCGATAGTGGAGAATACACTTTTGTGGATGATTATATGCTGTATGCAACAGTTATAATGGATGACTATTCAGGGAATATTTATAAAGAAGCTTATGTTCAGGACTCTACAGGGGGCATTAATCTTTATAAATTAACTTATGCCGAATCTGTTAAGATTGGTGAATATATAAGAATTAATCTTAATGGAGTTAAAATAGTAAAGTATAGTGGAAAAATGGAATTGTCTTTTGTAGAGGTTTTGGATTCTGATAAAAAGATTGTTGTTCAAAACACAAATGTGCCAATAACCCCACAGGAGGTCACCATTGAGGATATTTTAACAGGTGCTTATGAAAACAAACTAGTTGAAATCAGAGATGTCCAATTTGCTAGCAACGAGTTAGGCTTGGTTTATTGTGTTGAGACGGCTAATGATCCTGATGAAGAGTCTTTTTATGATAAAAATAGAACATTAGAGGATTGTGATAATAGGAGTATTATTGTTAGAACGAGCGAATATGCTTCTTTTGCTAAAGATACAGTAGCTCAGGGTAAGGGAAATATAATAGGTGTTGTAACTTTATTTTATCAATATAGTGGTGCTCCAGCTACATGGCAATTGTTGCTTCGCTCTATTGATGAAGTAAATATGGATGACGAAAGATGTATCTAGAAATGATAGTTATTGAAAAAATTAAAAATTTAAAAAATGAAAGTAAATCAGTTATTAAGAAACTCAAAAATTGCACTATTGTCATTTTTGGTGATATCTGTTAGTAGTTGTATTCACAATGAGTTTGAAGAACCTCCTACAAATGTTATACCTGTTGGAAAAGTTTATACTATTCAAGATTTATATGCAATTTATGATTCAGTTTATTTTGCTGAAGAGACAGAGAGTGCAACATATAAATTTACAGAAGATTGCTCTGTTTATGCCGTAATATCAATGGATGATAAATCCGGGAATTTGTATAAATCTGCATACATGCAGGATGGCATACGAGGAATAAATTTACATCTTTTGTCTTCTGGAGGATTGTATGAAGGTGATTCTGTTCAAATCTTCCTTAAAGATTTGGTTTTGGGTAAATATTCAGGAATGCTGCAACTTGATTCTGTAGATACTGATAAAAATGTTGTAAAAGTAGCAACATTAAGAGATATTGAACCAGAAGTTGTTACAATATCTGATTTAATTACATATGATGGAATTCTTGGTAGGCCATATATTGGAAGAATTGTCAAAATTGACAACGTTCAATTTCAAGATAAAGAATTAGGTAAGACATATGCTGATGCCACTAATCTTATTACAGAAAACAGAGCTTTAGAAAATGAATATGGTGATACAATTGTTGTAAGAACAAGTGGATATGCCAGTTTTGCAGATCAAAAGATTCCTGAAGGAAGAGGAAGTATAATCGCTTTGGCAGGTTTCTATAATGGAGATTGGCAGTTATTAATACGTCATGTTGGGGAAGTCAACTTCAATCAACGTCGTTTTGGTGATTATGATACTGTTTTATTTGCCGGATTTGATGGAATTGATAATGGTATTGCAGTAAGTTTAACCGATTGGGAAAACTATCAACAAATTGGAAGTATTTCTTGGCTAGGGTCTAATAATGGCGAATCTGCAACTGTTAGAATTGCAGGTAATGATGAGGCAAATACAACATGGTTAATTACTCCACAGGTTGCTATAAATGGAGCAAAATTAAAGTTTAGCACAAGAGGTGGTTTTTTGACCGGAGCTACTCTAAAAGCCTATATATCAAATGATTATGATGGACAGGGAAATGCCGAGAACGCAACCTGGACAGAATTGTCAGCAAATATTGGTACAGGTCCTGTTAGCTCGTTTGGTGCTTGGACAGAATCTGGAACAATAGATTTGGCAAGTTATAACGGACAAGCATATATTGCATTCAAATATGTTACCGAAGCCGGACAGAACGGTCAATTCTATGTCGACGACATACTAGTTTTTAATGAATAAAATATTTTAAGGGTGGCTCTCCGGGTCACCCTTTTTTGATTATGAAGTACTGTTTTCTAATAATTGTTTTTATAGTGTTTGCATCTGTCAATTTTTATGCGCAGAGCGATACCATATCTATAAATAAAGTTTTAGACGAACTTAAGGTTGTCGAAAACAAACGTGATAGTTTGCTAAACTGCATCGAAGACATAAAATTAAACAATCTGAAATCCCAACTTCTCGCAAAAGGAATTCCGGAATTATTAGAAGGAGAAACCCTAATTTGTCATTCGGCATTTTGCCTTGTTTACAGTGAGGAACACGAAGTTGCAAAATGGGTGGCTCATGTTTTAAGTAATGAAATTGTAAATGGAAATGTGTCACGGTCAAATGATTTTAGAATCGACACACTAATTATTACAGGATCATCGCAGGAAGAAGATTATTTTGTGAAAGAGCTAAAAGAGGATGGAAGTTACAAGTATGACGGATTTGGTTATGACAGAGGACACCTAGCCCCTTCGGCAGATTTTAGGTGGTCGGAAAAAGCCCTTAGCGAATCGTACTTTTACTCTAATATGACCCCTCAATTACCGGATTTTAATCGTGAAATATGGGCAGATTTGGAAAGCTTTCTGAGAGCACATGTTTATAATAATCCTACTAAAGATTTATTTGTTATTACAGCACCCGTTTTAACCGACAATCTGCCCAAACAAACTCGCGGTGTAAATAATATGTCTATTCCGGAACTACACTATAAAATTGCTGTCGATTTTGAAGATGAAAAAGGAATAGCTTTTTTAATTCCTCAAAAATATAACGACTACCCAATAGAGTCTTTTGTTGTAAGTATCGATTCGCTTGAAACATTAACAGGGATAAATTTTTATCCGAATCTATCCGAGAATCAAGAGAAAAAAATTGAGGCTAATTCTGATATTACTGTATGGCGAAGCGGAAAAGCAAAAAACGATGTGGCGCCCTTAAGCCCCGAAGATCTTCCACGAAATTGTTACAATACTATTCAAGCAAAACAGTTTTACGATTATCCAAAAGAAGTTAGTATTTGTGGCACAGTAGTAAGCACTCACAAATCCAGAAATGGACATATCTTTATCAATTTAGATAAAGCTTTTCCTAATCAAGTGTTTAGTGCTACAATTTGGAAATCTAATGTGGTAAATTATAGCTATGAGCCGGAAGTTTTTCTCTTAAACAAAAAGGTTTGCATTAAAGGAAAAATTCAGGATTATCAGGGAACCCCATCAATTTATCCCGAAAACGAAAAAGCAATTAAAATTCTCGAATAACAAAATTTTGTTTAAAAACTTTATTTTGGAATTTCATTCATATCGTGTCCTTCGATAATATTAAATAGATAGGATTCAAAATTATCAGTTGGGGAAAGAGCCGGAGACATTATTAATGTACCTTTTGGGCTAATAAAGTAATACGAAGGATATGTAGAAACTTTATAATGGCTTATAGTCTCGGAGTTTATTTCTGTAAATAAAAAAGTCCAGTTATAATTGTTCTTTCGCATAAAATTACTTGCAGCAGCGCGGTCTTCATCGGTTAGTACTGTTATAAAAGTGCAATAGCCATTATAACGATCGTATATTCTTTTCATGAGATCAAATTCCGTTTGAGAAGAATATGTTTGAGTATTAGCAAAATGCAGATAAACGTATTTTCCTCTGTAGTCGAACAGTTCTTTTATATTGCCAGCGCTATCGGGCAATGCAAATGGAGGCGCAATTGTACCTTTTGCTAAACTCAGGGTATTGTCGGCAATGTTTTGTGCAATAATTTTGTGTTGAGGATATTGCGTTGTGATGTGTAACGAATCTAAAGTTAGGAGTAGTGGAAGCCACGAAAGATTTTTATTTGCAAAGCTATCATTTATTCCTTTGAGAATAACCAATTCTCGAAATTGCTTATTGCGTAACTCAAAATGTTCAGACAGGAGCATATTTAATCTTCTGATGCTATGACCATAATTTATAACTGCATACAAATATGCCCCATTTTTGGAAACCAAATATTTGTCAAAATAGTCGCTGTAAATGTTGTTAAAAAGATCCATGTATGCTGGATTGTCATACAGAACAGAATCTTTTGTAAAATAGGCGTAAACTAAAGCTTTTTCGTATTGCTTTTGAGTAGCCAGGTTTTTTAGGGCAGCGATTCTGTATTTTTTATACGATTGGAAATAATCATTGTCGGCGTACTCATATTGTTTGTTTATTTCATTTATAAATGTGTCGATATCTGTTTTAAGTCCTTGGGAATAAATATCGAGAAATTTTAAATCGTGATACCTAAAATAATAATAATCGAAATCGATAATCAAATAATTGAGGTCTGTTTTTTGTAAATTTTTGATTCCAATATGTACTTTTTCGGGAGTAAAAAATGGGTTAAAAATGTCCTTATTCTCTTTTTCGACAAGTGGAGGTAGTATTATTTCGTAGCTATTATTTGGCTCGGCAAAAAGATATGCGTGATAAATTCCAAATTCGCCAAAAACATAAGTTATTTCATCTAAGTCAAATGATGTTTTGAAATTTCCCGATGTGTCAATTTGTAATCTAAAAACTTCTTCTTTGAGAAAAGTAATGCGGTCTTGATATCGATAAAAAATTAATTCGCTGCCGGCATAATCCTTTGCGTTACCATAAATTTCGGTAGCATGCAGATTTACAACCGAAAACAGAAACAATAATATGTAGATTATTATTTTATTCACTTTAAATATTAATATTTTGCAAATTTATTTCTTTTAAGCAAATTCTATACTATAACTTGCAAAACCTCAATATTATTATGTTTAAATGGTATAATTATCGGCTATTTGTTGTTTGCCAAGTTATCGAGAACAATTTTTACCAGTTTTTTTACGAACGGTTTGTAGTCTTTGCTGTATTGTTTTGCGTATCTGTTTGCAATAATTACACAAACTGTTGCTGCGCTATGTCCTAACAGAGCCGAAAGTCCGAAAAGAGCCGAGCTTTCCATTTCGTAGTTAGTAATACATTTGCCATCGAATCTAAAAGAGCGAATTTTGTCATTTATATCTCTGTCTTGAATTTGCAGACGCAATTCTCGTCCTTGTGGTCCATAAAATCCGGGCGATGAAATTGTCAACCCTCTTCTAAAGCCATTATCAATACGATTCATTAGTTTTTCGGAAGCATTAACAAAATATGGGGTTGCTATTTTAGGATTCCAGTTCATGTGTTTTAGGAATTCCGATTCAATTGTCAGGTTGCAAACAGTATCACGATCTTTATAAAAGTTTAATAGACCGTCGAAACCTATTGCCATTTCCGACATCAGAAATGAATCAACCGGCATATCTTCTTGTAATCCTCCGGATGTACCAATTCTTACGAAATTTAAGCTTTTGTGTTCTTTTTTTATTGTGCGATTTTCGAGATCGATATTAACCAAAGCATCTAATTCGTTTAGCACAATGTCAATATTGTCGGTGCCTATACCGGTTGCTACAACCGAAATTCTTTTGCCTTTGTATGTGCCTGTATGTGTAATAAACTCGCGGTTATGTACTATGTGTTCGATATTGTCGAAATGTGACGAAACTACTGCAACACGTCCCGGATCTCCAACTAAAATAATATCGTCAGCAATTTGATCAGGAGTTAGGTGCAAATGAAAAATACTACCATCTTGATTTATTATTAATTCTGAATTCCCAATTTTTTTCATATCTTGTAAAATTATAATATATTTGTAAATGTATCAAAATTTTTGGTCATTTCAAAATTGCAGAGAGAGTTTATGATAAAAAATAGGATTCTAGTACCGACCAATTTTTCGCCTCAGGCAGAAATTGCATTAAAGCAAAGCGTGTTTTTCTCAGCCAAAACAAACGCTGATGTGTTTTTTATGCACATTATTCCTAGTCTAAAAAGAATAGACAATAACAGTAATGTCATAGAGAATATCCAAAATCAAATGGATAAAATTATTAACTCGCTAAGCACTATGGGTGGAGGAAAAATTATTACAAGGATCGAAACCGGAAAAGTAATAACCCAAATTCTAAATGCAGAGAGAGAGCTAAAACCTTCCTATATTTTTATTGGAACAGATGTTAACTCTAAACCGAACTCTTCTACAACATTGAGGATTTTAAATCATGTTGACTGTCCTTTGGTTGTTTTTACCGGGCGTTCTGATAAGACGGGATGCGAGAAAATTATTTTACCACTTGATTTGACAAAAGAAACAAAACAAAAGATTGATCAAACAATTAAAGTTGCAAAAATTTACAAATCTGAAGTACACATTGTTTCTGCAACCAATTTTGAGGATGAGTTAATGTGTAATAAGATAAAAGACCAAATGATGCAGGTTAAGGGCATTTTTGATAAACTTGAAATAAAGTCGGAAATTAAATTGCTTAAAACAAAAAACGATATAGAAATAATGGCAAATGCCATTAACGACTATGCAGACGATATTGATGCAGACTTAATTGTAATAATGACACGCCAAGAGAATAAATTGCAAAAATTTTTCGTGGGAAGTATGGCAATTAAACTTATTCGCAAATCAACTGTTCCTATTTTGTGTATTAGTCCTAAAAATTAAAAAAAGAATATGGTGAATTTTCGAGAAACTCAAAAATTCATGTTAAGAAAAAGAAAAAAAGAAATATGGTGAATTTTCGAGAAACTCAAAAATTCATGTTAAGAAAAAGAAAAAAAGAATAAGGTGAATTTTCGAGAAATTCAAAAATTCATGTTAAGAAAAAGAAAAAAAGAATATGGTGAATTTTCGAGAAACTCAAAAATTCATGTTAAGAAAAAGAAAAAAAGAATAAGGTGAATTTTCGAGAAACT
>JAFGVU010000102.1 GCA_016937855.1 Bacteroidales bacterium
AAATAGTGTCTTGACCCTAAAAGCCCTTTCTCTTCGCCGCTAAATGTGATAAATTTGATATTATAACCGTTTAATTTCGACAAATTTTTAAAAGTTGTTCTTGCCAGTTCAATTACAGCTGCAACCCCCGACGCATTGTCATCAGCCCCCGGACTTTCTGCATAACTGTCGTAATGTGCACAGATAATGATTTCTTTGTTGTCCTTTGTTGTTGATTTTAAATTTGCAACAACATTTGCAGAATTGTATTTTTTAATTGTCCCCTTAATTTCAAGACTGAACGTATTTAAATCTTGATTTTTAATTTTTTGAAAATCCAAACTGTCCACATAAATTATCATTTTAGGATTTTTGAAAACAAGTTGAAAATAATCAATTTGTTCTGTGGTAATAACAAATTTATCCGACAAGTCTGTATCTGTATTTCTGTCAGTTAATACAAATTTATTTTGAATTAAAGTGCTGTCCTTGTATGGATTAAAACACAATCTAAGCGGTTTTAAAGTCAAATCTCCAATTGTCAGTACCGATTGTTCGATTTCATAACTTTCAAATTCAAAATTTTCAATTTCGGATTCTAATCCGATTTCAGAAAACTGTTGATTTATATAATTCGCGGCTTGTTTTTCATAGACACTTCCAATAAATCTTCCATTATTTTTACATAATTCAGAAATATGGTCAGGTACCTTTGAATTAAAATCAGGCAGTAAATCAAATGAAGTATTGGAATTATTTTTACAACTGAAAATCAGTAATAATAAACCTAAAATCAAACTTTTTGAAATCATTAAATATCGTTTCATCGTTCTTCTTTTATAATTAAACCTAAAGACCCCGCCTGCCATATATAATTAACGGCTGTGTTTATTATGGTTTAATTGTCACAATCACTCTTTTATAACTTGATAAATAAGGTTCTCCCTTATCCGTTACTTTCAAAATAAAATGGGCAGTTACTTCTTTATCAACTTTTGGGGCAATTATATATGCCCCATGAGAATTCTCCGTACCTTCAACTTTAATTAAGTTCTTATAAGTTCCTGCTTCAGGATAGTTAAACCACAAGAAACTGAAACTGTCGCCATCAGGGTCATAAGTGTCAAATGCGTCTAATCCGAATCCTTGTCCAGATTTAACAGTGATTTGTTCGGGTTGGTTTAGAACAATTATTGGTGCATGATTAGATTCATTGAATGATTTTATACACCAATCCATACGGGCAGCAAAATCATTTTGAAAATCATCTCTCCAACGCCACAAAGTAACTTTACTATCCTTAAATGTAACTGTATCCATTTTTACTGTTCTGCCATAATCACTTGAAATGTAAGGAATGTATTTATCCACGGCATTAGTCCAGATTTTTCTTGTTTCGGGTTCAAATGGAACTCCCGAACCACCTTTTTTTTGAGTTGAAAAGTCTGGCTTATATAGCTCATATCTTCCACCCCAGCCACCCCATTCAGGATGTTCGGCATTGTTTAATCCATTCAATATTAACGATAAAAATGATGGAGTATCTCCTTCCATTCCCCATGCAACATCAGGATAAGCAGCGCCAAGTAGTCCGTGTCCTTGTTGTATATTTTGAGCTAGCCATTTGTTGCTTATCTTACTATTGTCTATTCCTTGGATAAAACTATTTATACCATTCCAAGTTGCACTGCCATAATCATCTCCAGGACTTACAATAAAAAACAAGTATGGAAAATTATTTCTAATCCAGATGCCGCTATCATCTTGGTCGGAAATAGCATAAACTCTAAGTTTTGATGATAATACTTTTTGCTCCTTTTCGGTCTTTGTGTTTTCAATTTTATATAATGCTTGTGCAAGTGTATTTGAACCACCCCAAATAGAAATCCATAAAGGGCGTTCATCATCTTTTTCAAGTTCTTTGATTATCCAATCAGAGCCTTCTGAATCCTTGTTTTTGCCTACAGCTAACATACCATATTCAGGTAATCCTTGTTTAATTAATGAAAATAGTGATTCTGCTTTTGGAAAATCTTGATCATGCTTTACAAGATTAGGTTGTACTTTATCGTATACTTGAACTATTTTTTTGATAGATTCTGGATTAACCATTGTTTTATGCCAACATGAAGTCGTGGCGATTAAACCTTTAATGTCAATCTCATTTGAATACAATAATAATCGAATTAATGATTGAGTATCGTCAGGGTCTGCTTCAATATCAGTCAGAATTATCACTCGATTTTTTTGAGTCATTTGTCCATAAAGGGAACTAAATGTCAATGAAATAATTAATAAAAGGAGATAAGTTCTCATGTTATAATTTGTTTTTTATTTACTCAAATTTACAGTTTTCAAATTAGGTTTTTGTTCTGGGTCGCAGTCAATGCCGTTAACGGTCACTTGTAAGTTGTCGTTGCGGATTTCGGAGAGCGTTCCTGTCCGAAGGACACGGAACTGCGAAACGAGAATCCACAGTTGGCATACCACCAAACCCCGCCCTGCAATATGTACTTTGTTATGCGCTGTTTTTTTCATTTTTTAGTCTGTATTCAAGAAACAATTGAGGTAATTTATCCCACGTCTGTGTCCTAAGTTTCTCCAATGTCCGCTTTCCAGTCCGCCTGTCAAGAATACCCAAACTTTGCACAATTGGACTATCATGCTCTAGCATTTCCTTAACGGTCATGTTTAGTGATTCAAACATGCATATGTGCAGGTCAAATCGAGAAAATTCTCCTTTCTCTATTAATTGTCCTTCTGTTCTATCTGAAGGGTCAATTTTTTCATGTGTCGCATATCTATTTTTATTCTCGGGAGTAGTTTCATTGTAGATACGCCCATAAACTGTCCCTGAATCCATTGTAGAGAAGTTCACTATTTCATCTCCATCCACTGTTATCCAACCTCTTCCAGTCGAAGAGTTAGGTTTTCTATAAGCGGTTGTAAAAAACTCAACTTTTCCTCTTACTGAGTCAGCCAAGTTCTCCTCAATTCGTTTTTTTAATTGACTCCACTGCATTGTTTCCTATTTAAAATTGCGCATAACGGTAAATTGTATGAGTAGTGGCAGATTGCGGGCATCTTCCCTGTCAAACCGCTACGCAGTTTGAGCGGGCTACAAACCTTGATA
>JAFGVU010000103.1 GCA_016937855.1 Bacteroidales bacterium
GACAATCCATTTGACAATAAAGGTGCAACTGGAATTCCCGCACTAGCTCCTAATCCAAGAAATTCATAATCAGCACTATAACTCGAATTAATTTCTGCTGAAAAGTTTATTGATTCAACTCCAGGTATAACAGGTATTACCGCATGTGCACCAATATTCAGTCCATGACCAGACATCTCATCAGCTGCAACATCAATCATTATCCCTCCTGTTAAACCCCAATGCAAACCAACTGTTGGTCCAGCCCCTAAACTCCAAGTTTTATATACAGTAGCTGTTCCATCAGTTGGGCTAAAAGCAATTCCTATAGCATATGAGGCTGTTCCAACCAAACTAACTCTCCCTTCAAACTGCAAAAATCCAGTAAAATCAAACCCCCGATCTTCATGGTTGAAATCAACATAGCTTCCTTTTTGGTCAGTACCATTTTCAATTGTTGGATCCCATATTTTAGTTTGTAACCCAAACCCAATTAAATAATGTTCTCCGCTATTCTCATACGTATGATAACCATGACCAGCTAATTGCTTATTACCATTAGAATCTATAATTGTATCTGCACCATTAGGATCTGTAAACCAAATAGGATTATTCGCAAAGCAAGCATAAGGTGATTCATGGTGTTTAACAACAGGATCAATATTCCACCTTCTGCCTAATCTTGAGTCATACTGCCAAAACTTAGCTGTATAACTATTGCCTGTTCCGGCAACTTCGTTATCCTTCTCCTGCCCTTGGAAGCCGTATCTATACCCCGTCTCTGGTAATCCTCTGCCGGGCATCTCCATCCCAAACGGGTAGTAATCGCCCGAGTGCACCACATCGGTGAGGTAGTGGGAGAAACTGCCGCTGCCGCTCCACCAATCCTCGCCATCCCACACCGCGCCGCTGCCGCTGCTCGGCTTTTGGGTGGAGGTTATGTTTGGGCGGTGTTGCATTGGGTTTGGGTTTTACATTATTATTTGAACTTATTTTTCTCCTTCAACTAAATCTAAAATCACTGTTGGATTTATCTCCAATCGCGAAAACGCAAAGAGTTTTTTACCCAAATCTTTCAATGATGCTCCAATATGAAAAACTTCTTTTTGATCGATAATCAGAAATCGGTCATGTGCTTTGGAAAAGGTTTTAATATCAATGGGTGGGTACTGGGAGTTATGTTTTTGAATATCGAGTTGTGTTTTGGCATTGAGATGATTTGTGTAAATTTTCGCCTTCACTATTGGTTTTCGTTTGGTGAGCATTAACAAAACGGATTCGTCAATATAGTTATCAATAAGGATAATGGATTTATTGGCTTTCTCAATTAGCTTATTCACAAAAACATAGGAATCGAAAATTTGATCTTGAAAAAACAGCCCTTCCTTTGGCAACAACTGTGTATTTAATTGCATATCAAAATTATCTAATCTTTGCTCTATTTTTAAAACCTTATATTCCACATTATCAATGCGCTGATTAACGGCATATCCCTTTAAAATATAGTCTTTAAGTATCCGATTTGCCCAAAGTCGAAACTGTGTGCCTCGAGCCGACTTAACCCTATACCCAACTGAAATAATCACGTCAAGATTGTAATATTGTATTAAGCGCTTTACTTTTCGTAAGCCTTCTATCTGAACAGTCAAGTATTCCTTGACAGTTGAAGAGGAATCCAATTCACCCTCTTTAAACACATTATTAATATGTAAACTAATATTCTGTTTCGTGGATTGAAATAACTCCACCATCTGCGCTTGGGTAAGCCAAACTGTTTCGTCCTCAACTTTTACTTCGATTCGAACTGATTGGTCATGGGCTTGATAGATTATGATTTCGTCTTTCATCTTGTAAAATTAGAAAAATAATAAATTGAGAAAGTCAATTTTGAACATATTTTAATTTATCAATTCCTCTCCCTTGATATCCACCAATCCTCAACACCTGCCCACGTTGCGCCGCTGCCGCTGCTCGGCTTTGGGGTTGGGGGTATGTTTGGGCGGTGGGGCAAGTTATATCCAACAAATTTAATAGATTTTGGTTTTCTATAGGCATGCTGTATTTAAGGCCATTTTTACGAGGCGATAATCCAACTTGCACCACGCAAGTTGTTTAGTGGTGATAGCCACCGGCTTTGTTGAAAAAGGAAAATGCAATTGAATTAGTGGCGTAGCCTATAACCCTTTTTACAACTGCCGAGGGTTGGCACCAACATTTGTTTTCTTCAGCATGTCAATTCGCGAGGTACAATAGATTTTATGATATGGTAGCAGAAGAAATAATCAGTATATCTTTCTGAAATTCAACACATTTCATTTTCAATGGAAAAGTACGCGAAAAAATCTCAAAACCCAAAATTTAATTTAATTAACCACTGAATATCCTCAATCCCAAATTATTCAAATTCTTTAAGGGTTTTTAAATGCCTTTGAAGTTCTCTTTCAACTTTATTAAAATCTGGTAAATTGTGGATTTGTTGGCTTAATGATTTTTCCCAACGCCCCTTATATTGGTCAAGTCGCTGGGCTAACTTGGGCATAAATCCCGAAGCATCTAATCCCTTCTTTGCACATTTTAATCGGAATTCATTCCAATAAAAACCAACATCCATACGCTGATTTTCAAGCAAATACCAAATATCATAAAAATCACGTGCTTGCATCCGTTGCATAATTGACCTCATTTTTTCGACTAATACTTCTTCTAAAGAATAACATAGTAATTGATGTTCATCTTGATCGGAATACTGTAAAAACACCTTTCTCATCACCGGTTCAAACTCCAAATGTTCAGCTCTGGCTATATCCACTTTCACTTTCTTGTTTGCGCCTAAACCTCCAAGCGGACCAATATAACTGATATAAAAATTAATTCCGCCATCGGCATGTTCATTATTATCAATAATTTCCAATGGAATATTCGCTTGTTCTTTAATGTATTCAAACACCTTCGCAAACCAAACAAAAATATGTTCATCGGATATTTCATCATTCAATAAGGTAAAATCCAAATCTTCTGAAAACCGATAATCTTCAAAATAAATTTTCTTTAAAACTGTACCTCCTTTAAACACAATTACCTGATTCAATTGCTCTTGCTTTGCAATACCTTGTAAAATCCAGGAAAGAATGTAATCTTTCTCAATTTGTTGATCTCGCACTCTGAATTTACGAGCTTTTTGCTGTATTTCTGCCGGTTTTATCATGTATAAAGGGCTGATTTTATGGTTTCTACTTCCAAATTCTGTTGTATGCTCCATCGACTAATCATTTTTCCGGATTTAGGCAACTCGGTATCTAACAAAACGTAGGAATTGGTTTTTACAGCTTGAAGTTCATTTATGATGTCTGTTTCGATTTCAAGCGTTTCGAGCAGAAATCCTAATCGCTTTATCACTGCTTGCGATTTGAATCTGTTGGCATATTCAAATAATTTTTCAAAATTGATTACATCTTTTGAATTATAAATTGCTCGAGCCAATTCGACGATTCCTCCGGAATATTCCGGCTTAAATAGGCAATCGATGAAGGTTTTTTCTAAGTCGGAGCAGCTAACTTTGTGATAACTATCTATCCACATTTTGGATGCACCGAAAAAATGATTCTCGTTGTGAAAGACAAATTGAAACTCCACATTCTTTATTATAATAACAGACGGTCTAATCTGTTGTGCCACAACAATTTGCTCTTTTAAGGAAGGCTGTGTAATCAAATTATGAATTTGAAGAGCAGAATAGTAACCAATATAATGCTCCACTTCCCGGACCAAATGCTGAGCAATTATGTGCCAATCGGGCATAAAAAACTTGGCATCTTGCTCATAAGGAATAACGTAGTACAAACCCTTCTTTAGGCGCATCAAAAGGCCGCGTTTTGTCATATCGCTCAATAATTGCTTCATCGCGCTTTCTCCGGAATTTGGCAAAGCATCTACAGCTTCATGGTAGGAAAAACATTTTTTATCCCTTTCGTTGAAATAGGATAATAACGCGTTAGATTGTTTTGAAATATACTTATATCGCATAGTAATATAGTCAGTTTAAACCTGACTGCAATGATATAAAAAATAATAACAACTCTTAAAAAGAAATATGCTTTAACAAAAAGCGACAATCAAGAACTCGAAGTAAGTATAGTACACCCCAACCTTAGGACAATATTCTTCATTTCTTAAGATAAGACTTCTGAAGTTGGAATAATGCAAAAACATCTTCTTTCGACTGCCACTGCCACCGCTCTGCTTTTGGGTTGGGGTTATGTTTGGACGGTTGTGCATTGGGTTTGGGTTTTTGGGTTTAGAGCGCAAAGGTAGAAAAAAGAGTTTGGGTTCTTTGAGTTTTTATTTCGAGGTTTGGTTTGTTATAGGGGGCGAGATTGTGAATGCATGGCAAATAATCCCACTGAAAAGAAAGTCAACCTCTTACCCAAAATTGTAAGGTGAAGTATGTAAAAGGGGTACACAGTTTTTATTCGAATTCAGGATATACGAAATCAAACTTGCCTGTACGCATTCTGTGAACAATACTATCTGGAGGAATGACACTGCCAATTTCAGCATTTCGATTTTCACCCTCCATTTTTTCAACATGTTTCTGCTCTTCATTGATTTTCCACACCCACCAATTATTAGAAATTTTAGTTTGTGGATTATCTCCACTACTCATAAAAAGAATATTCTCGACATTTCCAACGTCTTTAATATTTCCTACCTTTTCCCAATACTTCATTTTCAAACCCAACTTTGTAATACAATGCGCATAAAAATCCACTTCTCCTCCTACAATTTCAAATAAGTCAGGATTATCAATTATTGGATAAACTGCCTTAAACACTCTTATAACATCACTATTTAGCTGAGTTAGGTCTCTTTCAATATATTGAAAATATTTTTTTGTTTTGTCATCTATAACAACTAAAAACACATCTCCTATTTTTGTATAAATTCTCATATTTTTTTGATTATTATTGTTTAATACCAAATTGAAGCCAATACTTTGGGGCTATTGAATTTCTGACATTTAATAAATTTTCTAATCCATATTGATTGATTAAAGATTGTTCCCAAACTCTGGCTTGCATTCTTGAAAGATTCGTTGCATTAGGTACAACTTCATATCGCAACATTGCTTTTGCAGTTCCAGAATTAAAATGTTCACCAAATCTTATAGCTGCATTTCTGCTTGTTATTCCAACATATTCAACAACACCTGCTTTATTAAAGCCTTGATAGACACTGAATGTGCCATAAACAGCCTTCGTTCCTGCAAATGCGTATTTAAAGGCGATTCCTCCTAGCAAAATATCAGTTACAGGATCTATTGGAGCATAGTCAATTCTACCGGATGCTTGGCTCCACCACTGCGAATTCATTAAACCTGCATTATA
>JAFGVU010000104.1 GCA_016937855.1 Bacteroidales bacterium
AAGGTACTCAAAACCAATCTGAAGACAATGAATATTTGATAAAGTTACTGACATTCAAAGGTTAGTTTTTGCACAGTCTGACGGTCAAGTATAAGCGTAGTGCGGGATTTTGAAGTGATTTACTTTCCGCCTGCACTAAAGTTTATAAGAAGCCAAAATACTGAATTTTAGCGATTCAGCCCGCATTACGCTTATACATTGTTGTGGGTAGTGGTTCTTCTTCCACTCGATTCAAATGATTTAACTCCGCTCATCAAAGGGCAAGATGATTCCCTTTTCTAAATAGTCCTTTAACCCTTTTAGCAGCATTGCCCAACAAAAAGATGCTATTCGATAATGTGCATTACATTCCGGCCAACCAAGATGAGTGAAACGCAGATATACATTTCTATTTTTTTCGGTCATATCAAAACCAAATATGGTGGCATCCCAGTCCAAGTCCGATTTGGTCATTTTTACATAAAATTTCCGATTAGGAACTATCTCATTTACTTTACCGTACCAATCATATTCTGGCGTAAAGTAAAAATTATACTCCTTTCCTAATTCAGGTCTCCCTGTGCATTTTAAAGGCCACCAATTGACTAAATGTTTAGGATCGGAAACCGCTTCAAAAACCTTTTCTATTGACGCTTTTATAGTCAAATCATGATATATGTCGAAGTTTTTATCCTGCATTGTCATAAGCTGTTTTTATCCATTCAATTACTTCTTCATCAATGTCGGTTACATCAATCAATTTAATTTTGTGAGAACACATTGCGTTTGGTTTTTCAGGTTCTAATTTCCCTTGTGGCTCTTGCCCTTTTAAGTTAATCCCAATTTCAAAACGTGTTTTTGTTGCTGGGTTTAGTAGAGCAAATTGTTTTTTACGCCTTAAACTAACGTATGCATTTTTAGGTGCAACTTCTACATCCTTTCCAAATTTTAGAATTTCGGACAACAACTTGTCGTAAATAGGCTTAAAGTGTTCTTTCCCTTCGTATTGTTTTTCAATTAATCCGACTTTATTCTCTACAGACCCTGCATCCGCTTTTCTGGATTTCATAGCTACCATATTTGCAAATCCGTGAGTGAAAGAATGCTCTTCCTTTAAAAATTTTAAAATTTGACCGTGTTTTTCAAAGTTTTGTTTTTTGACAATCTCAATCCACTGTTCAAGCGTTTTACCTGTGTTTTTATGAAGATTTTCCAACATTGTTTGTTCTGCTTTGTCCATAGTACTTTCATTTATATTATAAGTCTTTAGTTTTTATTAGGTAAAATTTTATCTATTTCACTACAAAATTTTTCCGGTTCTTCAAAAAAGGGGAAGTGCGCAGAATTTTTAAAATAAATAATTTTTTTCTCCGGTGCTTTTATAAAGTTATAATATTTAGTAATTAATTCGTGTGGAGTAGTATAATCGGAAGTACCTACAAAAAAGTAAACAGGTACTTTGTACTCTCTAATTTCATTTAAAATACTTCCCGTTAAAACATTATATCTCATATTCGATGAACTAAATGAGGAACCCTCAGCCACTTTGAGCACCTCAGGCAGCGTGTATTCCGGAGCTTGCATTCCTGACCAAACCAAAGGGAAAAAGGAGGTATTGTTTTTTAATTCACCCCCGAATTCAAAAAGCCAACTTTCAAAATCAGGTTTATCCTGTTTGTTTAATTCAGAAATAATTTCAAGTCTTCCATTTAACTTTGCTTGTTCTCGTATAAATGCTTCTTGGAAAATTTTCGACTTTTTACTATCTACAACCTGACCAATACTAATATAGGCACTAAATAAATCTGGGCGTTCTTTAATCATAATACTTCCTAAATATGATCCAAATGAGTGTCCTGCTAAAATAATCTTATCTTGGTGATAACGGTTTCTTAAAGTGTCTATTAAAGTAAAAGCATCATCAATAATTTGTCTAACTTTCATACTTTCAATGGATGGTTTATTTCTAAAGTACGTTTTACCTGCACCCCTTCGGTCCCATTGAACAACCGTAAATTTTTTCTCAAGTGGTCTTTGAAATTTATGTGCCAAGTACATCATAGGCATTCCAGGGCCACCATGAAGAAAAAGTAAGATTGGATTGTTTGCGTTTTCTGACCTAATTAAAACACATTGTTCAACTCCACCAATATTAATGTAATCAATTGTAGAGATAGCATTATTATTCGCTGATGCAATTTGCGGTGTTCTCGCTGGCAGAAACCACCATATAGTGACCAAAACAATTAATGATAAAATTACCAGTGAAACGGCCTTTAATATTTTCTTAATTGCTTTCATTATTCAAATAGTTTTAAAATTGAAGGCAATTGGCGGAATGTACTTTATTTATTCCCAGTATTCACCAATACCTCAAGTTGCTTTAAAGCACCTGCCCAAGCTTTTATAAAATATTGTCTTGCTGCTTCCCAGTTTTCACCCTGCCTCCAGCCTGTATGAATTAAAGTTACTTGTGTCTTATTGCTTTCAAGTTGTGAAAACAAAACGGTCACGTTTGTTAAGGGCCTTTCTTTATTCATAAAATTTTTTTGCTCAGCATTTCCTGTCCATTCCATACTAAAATAAAATGGACGTTCAACTGCCAGTACTTTACATCCATAAGTACTATTGTTTGTAGGATCCGGGTCTTCTGGAGTCCAGAAAAGCTCGTACTTTCCTCCTTCTTTCATTTCAACATCTGCTTTATTTGTTAGCCACTTGGTCAATAAGTCATTCTCAGCAAAATAATTGAAAGCAGTATCAATAGTACAGTTTAGAACAGCATTTGAAATTATAATTTTATCAGTCATGTTTTGAATTGATTTAGAATTATCAGTTTGTCCTTTAACTTCACATGGAAAAATAGTTAATGCTAATAAGCCGATAATAATTTTTGTTGTAAGTGAGTTTATTGTATGTTTTGCTTTTCCTATTTGCCACAAGCCTATTAGTTTATCAACCATAGTAATTGCACAGATAAATTCTTCGGGATTAACTTTGATAAATATGTTCAGTTTTACTTTTCGCATAGCTATCCCCCTCCGTAATACTGTGACATATCAAGTGCAAAGTGTACCATAAAAAACCACCATACATCCTTTGATTTACTCACAGCAGATAATATGACTATTGCAATAAATGTGTCTATAAACAAGCTACTTAACTCAACAGTTGATGCACCACTTGATATTAAACTGGGGATATGTCCAGTTGCAAAAAGAAGCGCAACAAGCCCTATGGTCCATTTTCTGCCAATCCAAGCGGAAAGCCGCACAAAAACAAGGGCGATGGTAATATCTTCCATAAAGACTTGTACCAAATGAGATATGTTTTTGGGGTTGTAAGTATCTGATAAAATACTTACATACCCCGCAGCATTTCTTCTGATAATCCAATAGATGAATAGTGAACACAAAGCAATAACCAAACCTATGGCAATCCGGAGTAAGATTTTTGACTTGGGTAACCAAATCGTTTCTATTGATTGTTTTCTTATTGTAATAAGAAGTATAGTTGGTGAAAATATTAGAAATTGATTAATCGCATCGATGTAGTTATTTCCCATATTGGGAATTAACATAGCTCGTATATATAGTTGCCCTATCCCCAGTATCATGATTACAGCAATAATAGCATATACAAATTCCAACCATGGCTTTTTAGATTCAGTTGTTACCTCATTATTCCACAGTGTTTTTAAAAAACGGGAAATTAAAAACCACAAACCGGCCGCAGTTGCATATGCGGGTATTAAAGCAATGTAGTGTGCGGTCATTAACTTAGAATTAGTTTTAATATGTGTTTTATAAAATACATTTTTATTATTCTTCCAAATATTTCTTTAGTTTATTTAACGTCATTTCATTTGCCTGGATAAAGAATTTGAGTAAATCACGCCATTGCTGTTCATTTTTATAACCAATTCCATATATGGTTAATCTGGTTTTGTTTAAATCCAATTTTTCGAAATCAACAATACTATATAAGTTCTTTTCTTCCCCTATCATAAATTCAGGGAAATTCTCATTTAACTCTGCTTGCATGGTGATTTGTTGGTATGGAATATAATTGAGAATGTTATTTACAATTGTTCCCTTGTCTCCAACGGTTGCTGTTGAGTCGTAATGTGATTTTATTGTCCCGTTTATTTTGAAGTCCATCTCAACCACAGGAGTTACCCACTTTTTCCATCCTTCTGGCGTTGTGTATAAATTCCAAACTTTGTCAACGGAAGCGTTAATATTGATGGTCTGTGTAAGCATTAACTCGCCTGAAGGGAGTGTATCTATTTGACTTTTCGCCTTTTCCAAAACCTCTTTCCTATTCCAAACATAAGTACGTTTTTCAATCCAGTTTCCCAAACTATCCATTTCAAAGGAAGTGGTAGTTTTTTGTTGCCCATTGATGATAGTTCTGTGCTTTTCAGTAAATCCTTTTGTACTGGGTTCGGTAAAATTTTGAACCACAGAAGTTTCGCCCTTGTTTATTGGCATGACGGATCCAATACCAGTTAAACCGCCAAATCCAACCTGGAATAATTTTGCTTGATTATCTTCTGCATCCCAATATTGTTTAAATTCCCAAAAATTAACAGAAGCCTTATCGCCTATTTTGCCATATAATCTCCCGTTTATACTTGTTGTATCAACTCCCCAATTCCATTCTATTACATACTTTTCAAAAGGTTCATTTTCTGATTTATAGAGGTTGTTATCCGCTTCCCAAACACCGATTTGATTTTCTAAATCAACGAAATACCACTTTGGTATGTCGGTTTTTACCTTGAACATATTGAATGAGAAACCCTTGTTCTCTTTACCCAACACCTGAACATAAATTTGCCTGTCCGCTATTTTTTTATAAATGATTTTCTTTGGAAAATCATGGTTCAGGTTTTCAAACGAGAAAGTATTTGCATCAATTTTATTGAGAGTGAACTCAATTCCTTTTCCCTGATTCTGATTCAATACAGTAGCTGTGTAAATAACACTTTTTGCTGAATTTCTAATAGAGAGATTCTCTGAGACAACTTTCTTATCATCTATTATTTTATAGGAACTACCCACATACTCGCTGGTAGTGACCATTTCCCATTCTTCGTAAATATCCTTATTTTCAACTTTCCATTTTCCTTGAAGGAATTCAGGTATTTCTTGTGCTTGACAATTAATGTATCCTGAAATGATAAAAATTAAGGTGATTATATTTTTCATTTTCCTCTGTTGTAATACGTTTCGTCTTTTACTATTAATCCATTTTTAAATGTGAAAACGCAGCATATGGGCAAACTCCACTTGTAATCACCTTGAGCTGTTTTGGCAGTCCCAGATGATATGAATTGAATTACTACTTTGTCACCAACACCAAAAATGGAAGTTATTTCATCTTTAATGTCGGGAGACATTTCTTCCATTTTTCGGTATTTCTCAATTTTTTCTGCTCTGCTTTTCACAACAGGAGTATCACCGTAAGACGGGTCTAAATATAGGCAGGTATCTGAAAAATAAGTTGCTTGTTTCTCCCAATCATGAGCATTAAATGCGGCAAATGATTTTTTGGCGATTTCAATATTATTTTCCACATTATCCATATTAGAATTGTTTACGCATGAATATTGAATAAAAAATAGAACGGATAGAAAGAAAAATGACAGTTTCATAATACACCAAACATTTAAATTTTATCGCCATAAGCCAATAATAAGTCCCATAACTACAAAGCTTATTGTAACATAGCCACCATGAATCAACATATATTTTGTTGACTTCCGCTCAAACTGACCTATAGTAAAAATAGCCATTGCTACCCAACCAAAACCTGCCAAAAAACCTGCAATTGCCCCCCAGCTCGTTGTAGTATTGGCATCATTTAAAAACATTGCTAAGTTAAATGCCATAACAATTGAAAAAAGAAATGTGAGGCCAAAAATCTTTGCCATATTACCTTTTTTCAAGTCATCCTCTGTGAAATTGTTTTCTTTCATCCAAAGTTTTCCAAAAAGGACAGGAGAATACCAAAGCCCACCAATAAGGAAGTTAGAAAGTGCAGCAACTATAACCGCGAACCAATTTAAAGTTGAAATATCCATAATTTGAAATAAGTTTAAAATACTTTCAAAGGTACTTTCTATATTACGAACAGTATTGTAAAAAATTAACCTCTCTTGTCAAGTGGGAAGAAATTAGGAATGGTCTCGTTATAGCCATTCTTAATGTATTTAGATGGATTAAATCCGCAAAATTCTTGAAAATCTTTAATGAAATGAGATTGGTCAGCATAGCCAGTTTCATATACTATTTCTGTCCAAATGATTTCTTTTTTTTGGTTTATAATTTCAAGTAATTTGTTAAACCTGAAAATCCTGTGCAGAGATTTTGGTGATAGTCCAGCATACTTTCTAAATTGAGAAATTAAATGCTTTTGGGTCTTGGGGTAGTCTTTTAACAACTCTTGATGCTTTGAAAATGGGTTGTTTTGAAGTTTTGTCACAACATCAATTATATCTTGCGGTGCAGATTTATTCTCATCAAGTAATTTCAATAACCAATTTTCAACTTTTTTAAATTTGTTAGTTGTATTTGAGTTTTTGGTTATTTCATCACGGAGTTTTAAAATCGATTCACCAAAATAAATTTCTGCTGGTTTTACAGTTTCATTTAGTTCACTAATTGCAACTTTAAATATAGGATAAGCTCCCGTTGACTTTAGTTGCACAATTAACATTTCAGAATGTTGATGAGCCGAAATATTCAAATATTTTTGATGCATTCCCGAAACCCAAGCTTTCGTATAAACGCCATTAGGTTTTAGTTCATTGTCAAATGTATTTCTTTGGAAGTTGTCCAATTCAAACAGTATAAAAATGTTGCCAGTCGGCACAACCCGTTCAATATTATGGTCAGGCACATAGTCTTTATGATAAAAAATGCTTTCTACATAGTTACCTAAAGAAGATTGTATGTTATATATCTCAAATTTCATTTCTTTTCAGTTTTTCTGCCATTACCCACAACGGT
>JAFGVU010000105.1 GCA_016937855.1 Bacteroidales bacterium
ACTATTGGGAAAAACTCAAATTTTGTAAACGGTTCGTATGGTAATGTTGGCCTCGAATTCCGCTGCAACACTTTTAACTCCAATGCTTATTCTCTATCAATAATAGATGGCAACATGCGCAAATACCAAGGCGAATATCAGGCATCACAAGGAAGCGATTATGCAGGAAATGCGTTTGACCATGTTGGGACAAACTTGGAAAGAGATTTTTATGTTGACCAGATTGTGGTAAGTAGTTTGAATATTCCGTTGTATCTGTATTATAGTCATACGGATGACCCTCATAATATCCAGTACTGTACTTGGGCTAAAGTAAGTGAAGAAGGTGAAGCAGCATGGTTTCAGGAAACCGATTGCTCAAGTACTTCCGGTGGCGGTGGTGGTATTATTTTGGGAATGTCTATCGGAGCAGGTACCGACATTATAGAACAAACTGATACAGAAATTATGCTTAAAGAGTTTGAATTGGAAGAAGCAACCGATAACGGTAATACAAATGTCCTCTTATCACAAGCAGAAACTATGAATAGCAATAATTCTGTTGCTGTAGCAGAAGAAATCTCAGGATTGGACGGTTTTATTTCAGACGAAGTTGCAATAACTTATATGCAGAACAACAATGGCAATCAGTTTGCAAAAGCAAATGCTCTATTAGAAAATAGTCCTCTTCCACTATCAGTTCGCGATGAAATTGACAACATGAATATGAACCCAACATTGAAGCATATTGTTAAAAATCAACAAAATGGTGTAAATAACCGAGATAAAAAGCAAGCCGAGATAGCTGAACTAAAGCAGTTTAGAGGTTTAGTCGTTAATGACATGGTTTATTTTGCAATTAATAATGATTCTGTTCCTGAAGAATTGCAGGAACTTGAACAATTCCTGTTAAATGATAATAATTTACAATCAAAAATGCATCTTGTAAATTTATACCGAAGCAAAAACGAAAATGCGAATGCTCATGCAACACTAAACGGAATTAAGCTAATGCTTCGCGATATGGATATTGAAAACTATAGTGAAATTGAAGATTATATAGATTTACAAAATATAATAATTGATGTTGAGGCACAAAGTTTAAGTATTGAAGATGCTATTGAAAGCAATTCAGAAATGTTAGTTTATATTGCTCAGAGTGAATCGCATCCCGGGCAGGTTGCAGCACAGTTACTTTTGGCAGAAGCAGGCGTTGAGGACTATTATGAACTCATACGTTTACCTGAGCCACTAATAACTGAGAAAAATGCAAAAACAGAAAATATTAAATCAGAATCAGCGCCAAATTATCAGGACATTATTAATGTATATCCAAATCCAACAAAAGGGGAAGTATATATTGAATATGCATTTTTGTCAAGCGATGCCGGAAAGTTCATTGAGATATATGGAATTAATGGTGTGTTAATCGAAAGAATTGATTTAATTCAATCTGCTGGTTTGTTTACTTACAACAAACCTCTTTCTCCGGGAAATTACATTGTAAAGGTGGGTAAAAATTATTCACAACAAATTACAGTTCAATAAATATTTTTATTAACTTGTGCAACATGGGAAATATTTCCATGTTGCACGCATATATTTACTATGAAAAAAACTGGTATATTATTAGCAATCGTAGCCGCGTTTCTGGGCAATTTGCAAGCACAGGAGCTGTTCAATAAAAATTATCAAAATACAGAAGGTAGTGGAAATTGGATAAATTCATGTATGATTATGCACGATGGAGACTTTATTTTAAATGGTGGATATTCAGACACACTTATTAACTGTAATACGGTCTGGAGTAGAGGTGCATTTTTTCTTTCTATAAATAATGAGGGTGAAATTCAAACGAAGAAACATTATGCATCGTGCAATAAAAAAATATATGAAGGATTAAATAGAAGTTTGATTTCTTCAGGTAATGAGATTTATACATGCGGTGATATTTACTACCTAAATTCAGATACAACAGCATTTTTTATTGCAAAACTAAATGACCAAATTGATACAGTTTCTTACAGAGAGTATTTGGTAGATACAACCTCAAAAAGAGGATGGAATCTTACCAAAACATCTGATGGTGGTATTGTAATTTGTGGAGGTGTGGACACAACACATAGCGAATATAACCCAATTTCCACTTTTGTTGAAGTATTTCTTTACAAAACAAATTCAATTGGAGATTTTCTTTGGCAGAAGAAATATAGGTTTTTTGAAAATTATTCTTACAATTACGCAGGTGGTTTGAATGTTGTTGAGGCTTATGATAAAGGGTTTATTGTTTCAGGGATTTGTAAACCGCAAACAGGTGTTAATAGAAACTTTATCCTCAAAACCGACAGCCTCGGCAACCAGCAATGGGTAAGATTTTATGGTAATTCCAGTTATGATAACCCTACATTTTCAGATATTATTGCAACAAAAGACTCTTGCTATATTGTTTGCGGGGCTTATACCTACGGTGAAACCTTCGGCGGGCTTTATCCTTATGATGGCTGGCTTATTAAACTTGATAATAACGGTAACGAGAAATGGAATAAAAAATACAGGGATTATGTTGTCGAGAATACGGATTGGAGAGATACCATTTATAATGTTTTTAACAGCATTGTAGAACTTGAAGATGGGAGAATTGCAGCGGTTGCTACCTCGCATGATGGGGTTATTTATGGGAGAAAACCTAAATTATACCTACTTAATTCGGTTGGGGATACAATTATGACAAAGTTATTTGAGAAACCAACTTATTGGTATAACCCAACTTCTATTGTGCTAACAGATGATGGTGGCTTTGCTATTGCTGGTAATGGTGAGTTTGTTGAATGGAATGAAGAAACAAGTTCGTGGGAATCTTCACAACGCATTTTCTTAATTAAAACCGACAGCCTCGGCAATGATACATTACTAAGCAATATCTCTCCTTACGAGGCAAAATCTATTACAAATTTCGATTTGGTTTGCTACCCAAACCCTGCAAGCAGCGAGTTTTTTGTTGATTTGCCGCAAGGTACTGAGGATGATGTTCTTGAAATTTACTCCATAAATGGTGCTTTGGTGCATGAACAAGCAGTTGGGGTTTTTAATAATCGTGTTGATGTA
Source organism: Bacteroidales bacterium (assembly GCA_016937855.1). GTDB lineage: Bacteria > Bacteroidota > Bacteroidia > Bacteroidales > ML635J-15 > Bact-19. Next base: position 3,085 of record JAFGVU010000105.1, read on the forward strand.
TGTAATGTGAAGCCGGGTATGTATTTGGTTAAGTTGAGGGGGAAGGGAGTGTTTGGGAAGTTGGTGAAAGATTGAACCTTTTTGTTCACATAAATATTGACTCACTCAATAGGTGTAACCATACTTCATAATTGTGTAATTGCCTACATTCACCCCTTATCTTGTTACTCCTAATTCGCTCCCACTTTTATAAAGCTTAACCTGAAAGTAAAGCTATTGAGACCTAAAATACATTTACGAAAAATATCCTCTGACTCTATCGAAAATACTTTCGTGTTTTTTATTTTCGGGATTAAAAGTATCTGCCTGTTTCATCTGCTCGAGCAGTTTTTTATCTTCTTTTGAGATAGACGAAGGAATAAAAACATTAATTCTCACAAGCAAATCGCCTTTTGAATAACCATCAAGATGCGGGAGACCTTTTCCGCGAAGTCTAAGTATTTTACCTGATTGAGTTCCTGCATCTATTTTGATTTTAACCTTATTTTGAAGGGTAGGTATTTCAACTTGAGTACCCATAATTGCATCGGGGATACTAATAAACAAATTATAAATAATATCGTTACCGTCGCGTTGGAAATCGGGGTGTTCTACTTCTTTTATTAAAACAAGCAAATCGCCATTTATACCACCACGACGTGCTGCATTACCTTTACCGGAGACCGACAACTGCACACCTTCACTCACCCCTGCCGGGATTTTCAACTCAACAAGTTCTTCGCCACTTACAACGCCTTCGCCATAGCAAACATTACACTTTTCGGAGATTATTTTACCTTCCCCGCCACAGGTAGAACAAGTTGAAGAAGTTTGCATCTGCCCCAACATTGTATTAACAACTCTTGTTTGCACGCCTCTACCGTGGCATGTTGGACAAGTCTTGCTTGAGCTTCCGTCTTTTTCGCCTGTACCTTTACAAGCATTGCAGCTTACATACTTTTTAAGTTTTATTTTTTTTGTAGCACCGTTAGCGATTTCGTCCATTGTTAATTTTACGGTAACTCTGAGATTTGTACCTTTATTAACCCTACGTCGTCCTCCTTGAGAGCTGCCACCACCAAAAAAGCTTCCAAAACCACCACCAAATGAGTCGCCAAAAATGTCGCCAAAGCGCGAAAAAATGTCATCGAAAGTCATTCCGCCACCATAGCCACCACCCGAAGCTCCTGAAACACCAGCATGACCAAACTGATCATACCTTGCACGTTTTTCGGGATTGCTCAAAACTTCATAAGCCTCGGCAGCTTCTTTAAACTTCTCCTCGGCAGTTGAATCTCCGGGATTTTTATCGGGATGGAATTGTATAGCTTTTTTTCGATAAGCTTTTTTAATCTCCTCCGCTCCGGCGTCTTTACCGACTTCTAATATTTCGTAATAATCTCTTTTACTCATTTTACTTATTCTCCAACAACAACTTTAGCAAACCTGATCACCCTGTCGTTTATTTTATATCCTTTTTGAACCACATCAATCACTTTTCCTTTTTTTTCTTCGTCTTCGACCGGAAATCGTGTTATTGCCTCATGAAAATCTGTATCAAATTCCTGATCTTTTGCGTCAATTTCCTCAATTCCTTGAGTTTTTAAAAACTCTCTAAACTTTCCATTGATAAGTTTTACGCCTTCAACTGTTGCATCAATATCTTTTACCTCATCAATGTGCAAAATAGCTCTGTCAACATCGTCAACAATACTTAAAAAGTCGATAAGCAAAGCCGATTTTGTTAACTCTCGCAATTCGATTTTCTCTTTAGCAGTACGTTTTCTATAATTATCATATTCGGCAACCAATCGAAGATATTTATCCTTTAACTCATCGTTTGATTCTTTAAGGACACTTATCTCCTCTTTGAGCTTATCTTCAGGACTTTTCTTTTTAGTCCTTTTTGCCTTCTTTGATGCGTTTTCTGTCCCTTTGGTCTCTACCTCCTCAATATTTTCGACATTAGCTTCTCCGGCCTCCACATTTTCTTCGGCTTCCACTTTTCCTTCTTTATTTTCTTTCATTATTGTATGTATGTTTTTGGGCGGCAATTAACAAATATACTGCCAACACAATTTTAAGACATTTTGACAGCTATTTACTGTGCAATTGTCAGGTTATTTTAATGAATTGACAAGTTTTTCGAGCGTACTGATGCTCTTTTGCAATTTCTTCAACTCTTTTCTACTAGAGTATTTTTCTGAGCTCTCCAATAAATTGTATTTTAGTTTTAGCTCTTTTAAAGATTGCTCAAACTCAACAATTGGATCGAGCACCTTATATTTATCAAGCTCCTGCACTAATTTCTCTCCTCTTAAATTTTTTGCAAGAATAACTCCATTACCATCTATTAAGAAATTTGCAGGAATACCTCTAACTTTATATTCTTTTGCCGGAGCACAATTCCAATGAGCCAAGTCACTAACATTAGTCCATACTAATCCGTCGTCGGCAATTCCTTTTACCCACGAATCTTTACTTTTATCAAGTGAAACACCATAGACAGTAAATTTTTCTCCAACTGAAAACGATTTATCCTTGTATTCGTTATATGCTTCAACCACATGTGGATTTTCTTTGCGACAAGGACCACACCACGAAGCCCAAAAATCTATCAAGACAACTTTTCCTCTAAGAGAGTATAAGCTTATTGAATCACCTTCGGGAGTTGGCAGTTTAATATCAGGAGCAATATCTCCGATTTCTGTTCCTACATTTTGACCTGATGCATAAATTGCAATTGCGATAGCGAATACTAAAATTGTAAATCTTTTCATAATTTAAATTGAGTAATATATGTTTAATAATTTATTCTTTCAATTTTTGCTCCAATATTGTTTAGTCTGACATCAATATTCTCATATCCTCTGTCAATCTGCTCGATATTGTGGATAATGCTAGTTCCTTCGGCCGACATTGCAGCAATAAGCAGAGCCATACCAGCGCGAATATCAGGCGATTGCATAGTTGTTCCTCTCAGACGAATTTGATTATCTAATCCAATAACAGTTGCTCTATGCGGATCACAAAGAATAATTTGCGCTCCCATATCGATTAGTTTATCAACGAAAAACAATCTACTTTCAAACATTTTTTGGTGAATCAAGGCAGAGCCTTTAGCCTGAGTTGCAACAACCAGAAATACGCTAAGCAAGTCGGGTGTCAGTCCCGGCCAGATGGCATCAGATATTGTCATAATAGATCCATCAATAAAGCTTTCGATTTGATAATTTTCTTGTGCGGGTATAAAAATATCGTCGTCGATGTGTTGTAAGTTTATTCCCAGTTTTCGGAATGAATCGGGAATAATACCAAGCATATCGTATCTAACGTTTTTAATTTTGATTTCGGAACCAGTCATGGCAGCCATTCCGATAAAGCTACCAATTTCAATCATATCGGGTAAAATTCGATGATTCGCTCCATGCAACTCATCCACCCCATCGATATAAAGTAAATTTGATCCGACACCTGAGATTTTTGCACCCATATTGTTTAACAAAAGACAAAGTTGCTGAATATACGGTTCGCAAGCGGCATTGTATATTGTAGTTTGACCTTTTGCCAAAACAGCAGCCATAATAATATTTGCTGTACCAGTAACAGAAGCCTCATCGAGGTGCAAGTATGTTCCTTCTAATTGTTTTGCCTCGAGAGTATAAAAATTATCCTTAAACTCAAAATTAAAATCGGCACCTAGTTTTTTAAACCCAATAAAATGAGTGTCTAAACGACGACGTCCAATCTTGTCGCCTCCGGGTTTTGGCATACAGACATAACCAAATCGAGCTAAAAGCGGACCCAATATCATAATTGATCCACGCAAAGCAGCGCCATCATTACGAAAAGCATCAGATTTTAGGTATTCTAAATCGATCGAATCTGCTTTAAAGCTGAATTCACCTTTACCATGTCTGGTAACCGATACGCCAAGAGAAATAAGTAAATCAATCAGCTTATTTACATCCCTGATATCCGGAATATTTGAGATTTTAACAACCTCGCTACTCAAAAGAGTTGCACAAATTACTTGCAGAGCTTCGTTTTTTGCCCCTTGAGGAACGATTTCTCCTTTTAATGGTGTACCTCCGACGATTTTAAAAGTACTCATTTATTTTTTTCGTTTTTGAGGGATTCGACGTTTTGAAGGTTTTTGATTAATTGGTGGAGTGGTTACCAATGCATCTTTAAAATCTCCAAGTTTAAGATTCTCAGGAACTTCGACCTCTCCACGCGTTAACATTACCAACTCCTTAAATATTATCTCGTCAGGAATTGGCTCTTTTTTCCACACCATGTATGATCTTTTCATGTGGTTTGCCATAGTTTCGATAAGAGCTTGACGTTCGTCAGCATCCTCGATATCGTTTATCTTGTTAATTATCTGTTCGGTAAATTTTCCATAGTGAACAAATCTAAATTTGTTTTCAGAATATGGTAATTTTTCAGGTTTCTCATTAAGTATGCTTAAATCGGGCAAAGGATATGGCCAATCGATATCCAAACCAAAATCAGACATTATTGCAAGATGATCCCAAAGTTTGTGTTTAAAATCGGCGACATCACGTAAGTGAGGATTCATATTTCCCATGATAGCTATCACAGTATGTGCAGCTTTTGTTCTTTCTTCGCGATCCTCCAAAGAGAGGCAATAATCAACCATCAGTTGTATTGTTCTTCCATATTCGGGAAGTACTAATTTTTTTCGTTGTGTATTATAATCCATTATATTAATTTATTTGTACAAATCTACTGTTAATTGCATTACTAAACAAAATTTCTATGCTAAAATTTCTAGCTTGGCATATTTTAGCAAAATTGTCTTTGTTCCTTTTTCATAAAAGTCGATAGATGCTTTTAAGTCGGGAATATCACCAATTAGTTCAATAATTAGTCCTTCGCCAAACAACTTATGTCTTACTTTTGTACCAGGGACAAAACTACTGAAATCTACCGCAGCTTCACTCTGACCGGGCTTAATCTCCGGTTTTTCGTTTAAGGATCTCAATTTTTGCGGTTTCGAATAGGTTTTTCTCAGAAATTCGGGCTTCTCTATTTTCTTTATCGCTTTTCTTTCAACAACCTCATCGAATTTAATCAATTCATCTTCAAATGATAAAGTTTTGGGTTGTGGTTTTTCATTCCAATCAATAAACTGCGGGTCAATTTCATTAATAAACCTGCTGTAAGTCATATTTGTGAGGCTACCAAACCGATACCGTGAAACCGAATAGGTAATCACAAGGTTCTCCATTGCACGGGTAATCGCGACATAAAACAAACGTCTTTCTTCTTCAAGATCTGCCGGCGAAAACAAAGTCATTGAGTTTGGCAATATATTTTCTTCGACACCAGTAATAAACACATTTTTATATTCCAGACCTTTAGCAGAGTGTATTGTCATTAAGCTCACTTTTTCGGGATCTTCATCCTCCGTATCCTGACTGGTGAGTAAGGAAACATTTTCCAGATAGTCATTTATAGAATTGCCGGTAAATACACCTTCTTTATCACGAGTTTCGACAAAATCGCGCACTCCATTTAGTAATTCTTGAATATTTTCGTATCGACTAACTCCTTCGGGAGTTTTATCCATGAACAGCTCGGTGTTTAGTCCACTTTTGTTTACTAATTCAACTGTAAAATCATAAGCGTTCTGCGATTCAATTTTATCGGAAAAAGACTCAATAAGTCTTGCAAACGATCTAAGTTTTTCTGCAGTTCCCGAATTGATATTCAAGTTGTAGTCAAAAGGAGAACTGATTAAATCCCAAACAGTAATATTGCTGTCTGCCGAGAATTGCAAAACCTTATTTATTGTAGTAGTGCCCAATTTCCTTGCAGGATAGTTCACTATTCGCCGAAAAGCTTCGATATCGTTATGATTAACCGTGAAGCGCATATATGCCAACACATCTTTTATCTCTTTGCGTTGATAGAACGACAATCCACCGTAAACTTTGTATGGGATATTGTATTTTCGCATCGACTCTTCCAAAATTCTGGATTGAGCATTTGTCCTATACAAAAGAGCAAAATCGGAGAATTTATAATGTTCGTTATTGCAATAATCGTTAATCATTCTGGCAACAGTCATGCCTTCGAGAGTATCAGTCATGCATTTTTCAACAATAATTTTTGCACCGTCATCATTTTCGGAAAATATTGTCTTAGGAATTTGTCCTGTATTTTTTTTAATCAACGAATTAGCAGCATTGACGATTGTTTTTGTACTTCTGTAATTTTGCTCAAGTTTAAAAAGTTGATAATCGGGATAATCATTTTTAAAATTAAGGATGTTTTGAATTTTAGCACCTCTAAACGAGTAAATACTCTGTGCATCATCGCCAACAACAAAGAGTTTTCTATGTTGTTCGGATAATTTTTTTACAATTAAATACTGAGCAAAATTTGTATCCTGATACTCATCTACTAAAACATAATCAAATCTCGAGCGATACTTATCAAGAATTTCCGGGCTAAGTTTAAACAGAATATTAGTATAAAGCAGCAAATCGTCAAAATCCATTACGTTAGATTGTCGGCAACGCTGAGTATATTTTCGAAAGATATTAACAAATTCGGGGCGATTTTCTTTTTGATCTTCGATAAGCAAGTCTTCTTTTTGGGCATAAGCCTCGGCAGTCATCAAATTATTTTTACAAGCCGAAATTCGATTAAAAATATTTTTGGGTTTATAAAACTCGTCGTTTAGATTTAACTCTTTAATTAAAAACTTAACAAGATTAACAGAGTCTGCGCTGTCGTATATTGTGAAGTTTGAAGTAAATCCAAGAGCTTGTGCCTCTATTCGTAAAATCCTGCCAAACAAAGAGTGAAAAGTTCCCATCCACAAGCTTTTTGAAGCTTCGTAACCGAGCACATGATCGATTCTTTCTTTCATTTCGGCAGCAGCCTTATTTGTAAAAGTCAGTGCAATTATCCTATTTGCCGG
>JAFGVU010000106.1 GCA_016937855.1 Bacteroidales bacterium
AAAAATAATAATTTTCAGCTTAAAGTTTGTGTTTTAGGCATAATCTAACTTAAATCCTTAAGTTATCTGCAACTATCTTATTCCGGCACTTCTTAACGCATTATGATATTTTCGTGCATTTGCATTGTGCTGAGAAAGAGATTTTGCAAACACATGATATCCTGAGAAATCATCCTTAGCACAAAAATAATAATAAGAGTGCTCCTCATAGTTTAACACAGCATCAATAGATGAAGTAGATGGGATACAAATTGGACCCGGAGGTAATCCTGCATATAAATAAGTATTATATGGAGAGTCGTATTGAAGATGCCGCGTTAATACCCTCTTGATTGTAAAGTCACCTACAGCAAAAACAACAGTTGGATCAGCTTGTAATAACATACCTTTTTTTAATCGATTTATATAAACACCTGCAATTCTCTGTTTTTCATCGTTCATTTGCGTTTCTTTTTCGACAATAGAAGCAAGTGTACTAACCTCCGACTGTGACATGTTTAAACTCGAAGCTTTTTGCAATCTATCCTCATTCCAGAATCTTTTAAATTCATCAGCCATTCTCTCAACAAATTTTTCTGCCGAAGTGTTCCAGTAAAATTCATAGGTATTAGGAATAAACATAGCCATAAACGTTTTTTCGTTAAAGCCATATTTGCTTGCTGTTTCAGGATTGGTTAAAACATCGGCTATCTGTGCAGAATCCGCTTCAATATATGGAGCAACCTTTCCGGCTAGAATTGGTAATGACCTTACACTTATAAAACTAAGCTTTACCGGAGTCTGCTTTCCACTTCTTAATAAATTAATCAATTCATTATTCGTCATCCCATTCTTAATTTCGTAACGTCCGGCTAAAACTTTTTCGGAGTATTTTTTCCATTCAGCAACCTGTTTAAATGATTCAATATCATCAATATAACCCGACGATTCGAGTATTTGAAGCAAATCGTCATAGTCGCATCCATTAGGTATATATATATAAGCGATTTCGGTTTCAATTGTCACATTAGATTCGAAAATATAATTGTAATATTTCTTTCCGAAAACATAAGCAACAACACCAATTATCGCAATTAGCACAAAAATAATCAGAAATACTTTTTTCTTTTTTGTCATGAAAAGTCATTTTAATATTATCTTAGCAAAAATATTTTTTTTACTGATATGAAACTTATTTTTCTTGTATTTTTTACCATAATCATATTAACATCTTGTGATACTGACAGTAATCGATGTTTAAAATCAAATGGTGATATTATCACAATTGAAGAGCAAATTGGTTTGTACAACAGGATTACAATCCAAAGTGATTTTGAAGTTAGAATTGAAAACTCCACAACATCATCTATTTCAATAACTGCAGGAGAAAATTTGATTCCCTATATTGAATACAGCATTATTGGAAATGAATTAACAATAAAAGACAATAATGGCTGTGATTTTTTGCGTGAAAGGATAAAACCAATTATTCATTTAAAAACTCCTATAATTGATGAAATTAATATTGAGCAAGCCTGTGATATTTTTTCTGTTGACACTTTAAAATTTGATAATCTGTCGATACAAAATTGGGCAGGCATATTTACCTGCAATATGAATCTATACGGCGACAGTTTATTTTTCAGATGTCATGCTTCGACAGGAGATTACCGACTAAGAGGTGATTGTCATTATGCATATATGTACAATGTTGGAAATGGATATTTACGAGCCAGAGCTTTATTTTGCGACTATATACACATTGTACACTCATCAATTGGCGACAGTGAGATAAATGCAAACACCGAAATCATTTTAGAAAAAATCGAGTACGGTACAGTTAGCTCCTTTTCCGATCAATGCCCCGACATAATAACCTGGGGTAACGACTGGGGCAAATCATTTGCAAATGTTGGATGCCCGTAAACCCGAATTATGAATTAGCAAATTTTCAACACAAACTATTCCACACCTATCTTTTTACCATAACAACAATATTCTCCACATGATGTGTATGCGGAAACATGTCAACAGGCTGAATATCAAGAACATCGTAAACATCTGATAATAAAGCGATATCACGTGCTTGTGTTGCCGGATTACAGCTAACATACACAATTTTGTATGGCGAAGCAAATCGGATAGCTTTTATAACATTCTCGTGAATCCCGGCTCGTGGTGGGTCGAGAATAATTGTATCAGGAATGCCATTTTTTTGAATAAATTCTTCGTTTAAAATATCTTTCATGTCTCCTGCATAGAAAACAGTATTACTAATCCCGTTTATTCTGGAGTTTTCTTTAGCGTCTTCTATTGCCTCGGGCACAGATTCTATTCCTACAACTTTTTTACATTTTTGAGCAACATAGTTAGCAATTGTTCCGGTTCCTGTATAAAGATCATAAACAATTTCGTCGGATTTTATATTTGCAAACTCAACGGTCTTTCGATACAACTGCAATGTTTGGTCTGTGTTTGTCTGGAAAAATGACTTTGCATTAATTTTAAACTTTAATCCATCAAGTTCTTCAAAAATATGATCACGCCCACTAAAGCAAACTACATTTTGATCATAAATAGAATCATTAAATTTTTCATTTATTATATATTGCAGAGATGTCAAATTTGGAAATTCACGGGCAATAAAACTCATCAGCGATTCTATTTTTTCAGTGTCGGGTTTAGCAAAAATCACTATCAACATTATTTCGCCTGTAGATGATGTGCGGATAATAATATTACGCATAAATCCTTCGTGGCTGCGCGAATTATAGTATTCGTATCCATCCTGTCGTGTATATTGCCGAATTTTGTTGCGAATTTCGTTTGATGGGTCGTCCTGCAGATAACATTTTTCAATATCTATAATTCTGTCGAACATCCCTTGTACATGAAAACCTAGACCTTCGAGCTCACGCGTATCCTTATCCATCTCAGGTTCATTATCTTCTAACCACCTCCGACTTGCAAAAGTAAATTCGAGTTTATTCCGATAAAAAGTATCTTTGTCCGAAGCAATAATTGGATTTATTCTATCGGTATTAACTCCTCCTATTCGACTTAGCTGATCGACAACCTGTTTTTGTTTATAATACAATTGCTTTTGGTAGGGTAACATTTGCCATTTACAACCACCACATCTGTTAAAATGAGAACAAAAAGGCTCTATCCTGTCCTTGGAATACTCCCTTATCCTAAGTAATCTAGATTCAGAATATGCTTTGCGTGTTCTTGTAAGCTGAACATCAACAATATCACCCGGAATTACACCCCGAACAAAAATCACATAATTATTGTGCCTGCCAATAGAGACACCTTCAGCTGCAATATCTGTTATTTCAAGATTTTCTATTATCGGTTTTTTTCGTCTTGCCACTGTATTTTTTTTTTGCAAAAATAATAAAAAGAGCGAACCCAAAGGATAGAACATTTAAAAAAGAAAATATTGAACTTAATAATTGAAAGCTAAAAAAATATTTCTACTTTTGTAAATCAAATCTAAAAAAAAACAAAATGGATAATTCAAAATTCTCTAAAATTGCTTTAGTATTAAGTGTTGTTGCTTTAGCTGCAAGTATTGTTGTTTTAATAATATCGCTTAATTCAGGCAAAACAGCCGGAACATCTCAAAAAACCGACTCCGACGGAATAGTGTTAGACTCTGCCGGAAACATTAGTATTGCTTATGTTAATCTTGATACGCTTTTATTGGAATACAAATACTCTATAAAGTTAAACGAAGATTTACTAACCGAACAAGCTAAAGCAAAAGCTAATCTCGAAAGCAGAATTAAGGCTTTTGAGAAAAAATATAACGACTTTATGGAAAAAATGAGATTAGGTAGTTTTATCTCTCAGGCAAGTATGGAGTCGCAGCAAAACGAGCTTATGCAAGAGCAGGCAAATCTCGAACAACTTGATGCCCAATTGACCGAAGAATTAATGATAAAACAATCGGAAATGAACGAAGAATTGTATGATACTGTTATGAATTTCATTAAAAAACAGTACGCTGATCAATATACTCTCATTCTAGGGAATGCTGCCGGAAGTAATATCTTATATGCTGCCTCGGGCATGAATATTACACGCGATGTTATCGACAAATTAAACGAAAGATACGCAAAAAGCAATGCTGCTAATTAAAAAGTATGGGATTCGCATCTTTTTATTTCGATAGATTTAAATCAAAAAAAACATTATTTAATAATAATCCCTGTAGAGATACGGGGATTATTGTTGTTATACCATGCTATAGAGACGAATTTGTATTTAATACTCTTAACTCGCTTGAAAATGCTAAATTGCCAGAATCAAAAATTGAAGTTATTATTATTATAAACTCATCGGAGCTTGATAATGATATTGTTTTAGAACAAAATCAACAAATTTTTGACGAATTATTATTGAGAAGCAAAACCTCCTTTTACAAAAATTTTAAATTACTGGTTCACAACGAAATTAGTGTTCCTAAAAAAGTCGCAGGAGTTGGTAATGCACGAAAAATTGGAATGGACGAAGCAATAAGACGATTCGACAGTATCGAAAAACCAGATGGAATTATATTATCTCTTGATGCAGACACTCTCGTTGAAAACAATTATTTTACTTTAATTGAGTTGGCTTTTGTCAACAAAAAAGCAAATGCAGCATATTTTCAATTTCAGCACGACTTTGACACAAAAATTTACTCCGACCAAACAATAAGAGCTTGTAAACTGTACGAGATTTACCTTAGGTACTTTAGACTATCGTTAGCATACACAGGTTTCCCGTACAGCCTTCACACTATCGGTTCTTGTTTTGGTGTAAAAGCAATAAATTATATAAAAGCAGGTGGTATGTCCAAGCGTCAAGGAGGCGAAGATTTTTACTTTTTACACAAATTAGCTCCTCAAACACCAGTTTTTGCCATCAAAGATATTATAGTAAAACCATCTCCTCGAATTTCCGACAGAGTTCCTTTTGGCACAGGTCCGGCTGTTGCATCAATCTCAAAATCAATTTCGTATTTTGTTTACAATTTTAAGCTATTTACTGATTTAAAATCTTTCTTCGACCAGTTTCAAACTATTTACAAAACAAATGATATTAAAAATCATTCTTTCCCCGAATCGGTAGTTGACCATTTTGGGATAGAATACTTAACTTCTGTAATCGACGAATGTAAAAAAAATACAAATAATTTTAAAGCGTTTAGTAAGCGTATGTTTACAAAATTTGATGCTTTTGCGATTGTAAAATTTCTAAACTCATTTGAAAATTCTAAAAATTACGCTAATACGTGTGTTATAGACGCAGCAAACGAGCTATTGACTCAATATTTCAACTCATACAGTCCCATAAAATCAGAAGATGATATTTATAACAAAATTTTAGCCCTTGACCTAAACTCCTGAAAACCAAACAATTACACAAATCTCAAAGTATGATTTTAATAGCTTGTTAATATTTATTTGCATAAAAACTCATATTTATTCAACCTAAATTTTACTTTTGTAACTTTATTTTAAGTAAAATTTAAAAATTAAATTATGTCACAAGTTGTTTTTATCGTGCTGTTAGCAATAACTCTAGGAGTTTTTTCTTTTTCGGCATTTAAAATTTACCAACTGTTTAAAATTACAAAACCGGCTTACCCTGTTCGTGATTTTGGTAAGAGAATCAAAAGGACAATAATCAATGCATTTTTACAAGAGCGGATATTTAGAAATCCGATTGCAGGGTTTTTACATGCTATGGTCTTTTGGGGATTTTTGTTAATATTGGTTGGAAGTATCGAAATGGTTGTTGATGGAATCGCCGGAACCGATAGAGTTTTAGCAAGCTTAGGTCTTGTTTATGATTTAATAATTGGTGGAGGCGATGTGTTTGCATACATAATCGCATTATTTATTATTGTTTTTATTATCCGCAGAACTGTCCTAAATATTAACCGTTTGCACGGCAAAGAACTGCAAAAGAAAAATCATATCGATGCCCTTTTGGCTCTCACAATGATATTTTTACTAATGATTACTCTTGCAGGAATGAATATTTTTTACATCGCCGGGCATCCATCATACGAAGGAGTTTTTCCTGTCAGTGCTTTAATTGCACCAATTTTTAACGGACTAAGCTCCGACTCTGTACACTTAATACACGACATAAATTGGTGGTCGCATATTATTCTTATTTTCATTTTTGCAAACGCACTACCCTACTCAAAACATTTTCACATTTTTATGTCAATACCGAATGTGTTCTTTAGTAGATTAACTCCACTAGGAAAAATGACAAATATGGATAGCATAACCAAGGAAGTTAAACTAATGATGAATCCTGAAACAGCATTTGCTGCTGCACCCGAAGGAGATACTCCACCCGAAAGATTTGGAATTTTAGATATCGAAGATGTTACATGGAAAAATTATATCGATTCACTTGCATGTACACAATGTGGAAGATGCACATCGGTTTGTCCGGCAAATATTACCGGTAAAGAACTTTCTCCACGTAAAATGGTGATGAATATCCGTCAACGAATGAAAATGAAGGGACCACATATTGTAAAAGAAGGTAAAGACTATTCCGACGGTAAAGCATTAATTCGTGATCTAATAAAAGAAGAAGAAATTTGGGCATGTACTACTTGTAATGCATGTGCAAAAGAGTGTCCATTAAATATCGATCACCCTACATTCATTTTAGACTTACGCAGATATCTAGTAATGGAAGAGTCCTCTGCTCCTGCTCAACTTAATGCAATTTTTGCAAATATTGAAAACAATGGAGCTCCTTGGCAATATTCAAACCAGGACAGATTAAACTGGACCGAATAAAATAATTATAAATTAGAAAATACCATAATCCTATAATATTATGAGTGAAGCATTAAAATCAAAAATCGAAGTGCCTGTAATGGCAGAATTATTTGCTCAGGGGAAAAAACCCGAGTATTTGTTTTGGGTTGGCTGTGCCGGAGCATTTGATAATCGATATATGAAAGTAGCAAAAGCATTTGCAACAATATTAAACCATTTAGGCACTGATTATGCCGTGCTTGGAACCGAAGAATCTTGCACAGGAGACCCTGCCCGTCGCGCAGGAAACGAAATGCTTTTCCAAATGCAGGCAATGACAAATATCGAAATCTTTAAGATGTACGAAATAAAAAAGATTATAACTATTTGTCCGCATTGTTTCAATATTCTCAAAAACGAATACCCTGACTTAGGTGCCGAATTCGAAGTTATTAATTATCTCGAGTTTCTTCAAAATATGATAAAAGCAGGAAAACTTAATCTTGATAAATCAAAATTTAAAGGAACTACAGTAACCTATCATGATCCCTGTTATTTAGGAAGGGCTAACGATATTTACGATGCACCACGTTTTATAATTAATGCTCTTGGATTGCAAGTTTCAGAAATGCAACGAAACAAAAGTTTTGCTCTTTGCTGTGGTGCCGGAGGTGCACAAATGTTTAAAGATGCCGAAAAAGGAGATAAAGAAATTTTTATCGAACGAACCGAAGAAGCTCTCGAAACAAATACAGAAATAATATCTACTGCTTGTCCATTTTGCATGACAATGATTACAGATGGCCTTAAATACAAAAACAAAGAAGAAGAAATAAAAAATCTTGATATCGCCGAAATGATAGCTTTGGCTTTGGTTTAAGCAGGGACTTCGAGACGATTTTCTCCGTAAACTACAAAAATCCCTCAGTCCCCTTACATACATTATGTGAGGTGGCTGAGGGATTTCGATTTTTCATCGAACTTATCTCGAAGACACCGATTACAGATTAGTGCATTTGTACTTTGAGCTTTTATGAAATAATTTTAGAACATATTCTCAACAAAAGCAAAAAACATATTCTAAAATTACTATTTTAGTGCAATATTTCAAGATCACTAATTATGAAGAATTATCTGCTATTTATCTTCCTTATACTTTTAATTTCTAATTTCTCAAATGGTAATACAATCGAAGAATTGGAAACTGAAATTATCCGGGCTACACAAATCTCGATCGAAAACCCTGATTCTGCTCTTACAATTCTTAGCACTCTCGAACAAGAAGTTTTAAAAACAGGCGACCCTAAGCTAATTGCAGAATTTTACCGAAGAAAAGCCAATTGTTACTATTACAAATCCGATTTCACTAAAGCAGAAGAAATTTACCTAAAAGCTCTCGAACTACGAAAAACAATTGAAAAAGAGAATAACGATTCTACAAATCAATCCGAAATTGCAAATCTCATTTACAATTTAGCAATAGTGACTCAATATCAAGGTAAGTACTTTGAAGCAATCGAATATACAAAACAACTTGAAAAACTGTATCTCGATTTAAAAGATTATCCGAATCTTGCTTTTAGAAGCTATAATTACACTGCAAAAATGTACTATTTTTTAGGAGATTATGAAAAAGCACTTATTTACTCATATAAAGAAACAGATATTGGTAAAAAGATACAAGACACAATAAGTTTATCATACTCCATCGATTTTCAGGCTGTGCTTATGCAAGGACTTGATCTATATGACGAAGCTCTTAAATTGCAACTTGAGTCAATGAAACTTAGAGAACAAATCGGGGATTCCCTTTTAATTTCATATTCCTTCAACAATATTGGATCAACATATATTATGTTAAAGGACTACCAAAAAGCAAAAGAATATTTTGAAAAGTCTATGGCAATTAAGCTAAAATACAATTCTTCAGACCTTGCTCAAACATATAATAACCTCGGAGTTGTTTATCAGAACCTTAATTTATATGACGAAAGCGAAGTGTATTTTCAAAAATCATATAAGGTTTGCACCATAAACAACAACAGCTATGGTTTAGCAAAAGCATCTATTAATCTTGCCAATATCTTAAACTTAAAAAAAGACTTTAAACTTGCAGAGAATTATTACAAAGAAGCATTTGAAATAAGTCTAGAAAATGGGTACAAAGACTTAATAATTGACGCAACTAGTTCTGCTCAAGAGTTTTATTTTAATCAGAAACAATTCGACAAAGCATACGAAATGCTTTTAC
Organism: Bacteroidales bacterium; assembly: GCA_016937855.1. GTDB lineage: Bacteria > Bacteroidota > Bacteroidia > Bacteroidales > ML635J-15 > Bact-19. The sequence goes on from JAFGVU010000106.1 coordinate 9,013, forward strand.
TAAACACTATATATAGAGATTCTGTAAAGAATGACGATGTAATAAAAAAAATTACAAGACTAGAGGCCGAACACGAATTTAAGCAGAAACAAGTAGAAGACTCAATTGTAAGACATCAGAAAAAAATTAAAGAGCAAGCTCTATATAACCAGGAAATACGAAGAAAAGAGCTTTTGCTTTGGGTTTTTGGCATCGTATTTTTCTTTGTGATTGTTATCGTTTTTGTTGCTTTTAAAGCCTATCAACTACGTAAACAAAATCAAGAAAACATTTTAAAACAAAAAGCTCTGGAGATTGAAAAGAATCTTTTGCGATCACAAATGAATCCGCATTTTATTTTTAATGCAATGAATTCTATTCAAAACTTTATTTCGGAAAACGATTCATATTCAGCAATTAGATATTTATCAAAATTTGCTAAACTAATCCGTCTTATTCTCGAAAACTCCTTACATCAAACAATATTACTCTGCGACGAAATAATATCATTGCAGCTGTATCTCGAACTTGAACAAGTGCGTTTTAACAATAGGTTTGATTTTTCTATCGATTTGGACGAAGATATCGATGAAGAAACAATTCAAGTACCTCCAATGCTAATTCAACCATTTGTCGAAAATGCCATTATACACGGAATAATGCCACTAGAAAATAAGGGATTAATCAAAATATCAATACAAGAAAAGCATGACCACAACTGCTTAATTTGTGAAATAACTGATAATGGAATAGGACGTCAAGAGTCGGCAAAACTAAAACAAAACCAAGGAAAAACGCACAAATCAGTTGGCATGCAATTAACACGCGAGCGTTTGGCTAGTCTTAATTCTGAAACTGAACCAAGAATGAGTTTTAATATTACCGATGTATTAGATGAGCAAAACAATGTAATTGGAACAAAAGTTATCATACAAATACCCTATTTAATCGCCTGACAAAAACTACTAAAACTACTCTTAAAGCGCCCGACATCAACACAAAACAACAATTATTTGAAGACTTGTACTAATTGTTAAAAAAACTCAATCTTTTCTTTTCTGTTTAGTTTTTTAAATGTATATTAGCCACTAAATTTTTAAACTATTAATTACTATGAATATAACTAAACTAGAAGACGTAATTCAGGCGGTAAAGTCGAAACCTAAAAAAAGATTATCTGTTGCTTTTGCAAACGATGCTCATACAATTGAAGCAGTTAGTTCTGCTATAGATTTAGGAATTGTAGAAGGCATACTTGTTGGAGATGAAAAAACTATTAAAGAGATTTGTGAGCACGAGAAAATCGATATCAACAAATTTACGATTGTTCAGGAAGCTGATGAAGTTAAAGCGGCCAATAAAGCAGTAAGCCTAGTAAACGAAGGCAAAGCAGACTTCATCATGAAGGGACTAGTTAGTACAGACAAATACATGCGAGCTATCCTCAATAAGGAAACAGGACTATTACCTCCTAAAGCAGTTTTAAGCCATGTTGTGGTAATGGAGTTTGAGCACTATCACAAACTTTTGGTTGCGACAGATGTTGCAGTAATTCCTGCTCCGGATTTAAGTCAAAAAATTGCGCTTACCAATTATGTTATTGGTGTATCAAAAGCACTCGGAATTGAAACTCCAAAGGTTGCCATGATTGCCGCTACAGAGCAAATGTCGTATGGCATGCCTGCATGTGTTGATGCTGCAATTATTGCAAAAATGGCAGAAAGAGGTCAAATTAAAGGTGCATTAGTTGATGGACCTTTAGCTTTAGATGTTGCAATTGATAAAGAATCGGTTGATATTAAGAAACTTAAAAGTGCTGTTGATGGCGATGCCGATTGTTTAGTTTTTCCTGATATCGAAGCAGCAAATGTTTTTTATAAAACATCAACAAAACTTGCTAAAGCAAAATTAGGTGCTATGCTCGTAGGTGCTAAATGTCCTGCAGTTTTAACTTCTAGAGGCGATTCAGCCGAAACAAAAACATTTTCGATTGCACTAGCTGCACTTACAGCAAAATAATATCACAAACCATTAAATCGTAAAAAATGAACATTCACAAAATTTTGACAATTAATCCGGGATCAACTTCAACAAAGATTGCCGTTTTTGAAAATGCAAAAAATGTTTTTCTAAAAAACATTAAACATACAACCGAGGACTTGGCACCATTTGCAAGTATAACTGAACAATATCAATTTAGAAAAGATACAATTCTAAAAAACTTAGAAGAAGATGGACAAGAGATTAGCACAATTTCTTGCGTCGTCGGACGTGGAGGACTTGTTCATCCAATTCCTTCGGGCGTATATGAAGTTAATGAGGATATGATTAAAGACCTTAGAAACTCTCCTATTGGTGAACACGCAAGCAATCTAGGCGGATTAATTGCTCATGATATCGCTCAGTCTATTCCCGGTGTTAAAGCTTATATTGCCGACCCTGTGGTCGTTGACGAAATGGAAGATATTGCTCGAATTACAGGACATCCAAAATTTGAAAGATTATCAATCCTACACGCCCTAAATCAAAAAGCTATTGCTCGCAAATTTGCTTCCGAAAGCAACATTAAATATGAAGATCTAAACCTAATTATTGCTCATCTGGGAGGAGGAATATCTGTTGGTGCTCATCGTAAAGGAAGAGTAATAGATGTCAATAATGCTCTGGATGGAGAAGGTCCATTTTCTCCCGAAAGAACGGGCTCTTTACCTTGTGGACAGGTTGCAAAATTGTGCTTTAGCGGAGAATATACTCATAAAGATGTAAAACTTATGATAAAAGGAAAAGGCGGATTGGCTGCATATCTCGACACAAATGATGCATACGAAGTGGAAATGAGAGCTAAGGCAGGCGACGAATATGCTCAATTTATTTCCGATGCAATGGCTTATCAGGTCGCAAAAGAAATTGGAGCATTAGCAGCAGTTCTCAAAGGCAAAGTTGATGCAATTATCTTAACCGGAGGTATTGCCTACAATAAACAATTTTGCTCATTTATCGAAGAAATGACAAGTTTTATTGCTCCTACGAAAGTATATCCGGGCGAAGACGAAATGTCGGCATTAGCTATGAACGGTTTAATGGTTTTACAAGGCGAAATTGAACCAAAAATTTACAAAACAAAATAAAAACTGAACTGAAAGCTGTATTTTTCTTAATTTTGTAAAAATACATTTTCCCTTTTTATGGTAAATATTTAAAATCTTTATAAAATGAAAAAAGTAATAAACACAGAAAATGCTCCAAAAGCTATTGGACCATACAGTCAGGCAATTGAAGCTAATGGAATGTTATTTATTTCAGGACAAGTTCCTGTTAATCCAGCCGATGGCACTATTCCTGAAGGAATTACTGCTCAAACAGAACAAGTAATGAAAAACATAGAGGCAATTCTTAACGAAGCAGGTTATAGCTTTGATAATGTCATTAAATCCACTTGTTTACTTAGCGACATGGCTAATTTTGCTGCGATGAACGAAGTGTACGGCAAATATTACCCTACGAACCCACCAGCGCGTGCAGCTTTTGCAGTAAAAGGACTTCCTCTTGGTGCTCTTGTGGAGATTGAAACAATTGCTGTAAAATAATCACACCACCTGTTTGTCTCTGATTGTTTAATTAAAAAATCGTATTTTGAGGATATACATTGCTGCAAATAACGGTATTGACGAGAATAAAATAGAAAAGGCAAAAGCTGATTTTATTAAAAAATTTATAAATATTAATAATGATGATTTTGTTATTTCTAATGCTGAAATAATTTGGTTTTTAACAGGAGGCTCTGAGCACAATGCTATGGAGCAGATTGAACCTCATCACAAATATTGTTTTTTGGCTTCCGGAAACGATAATTCATGGGCAGCTGCAACAGAAGTAAAAGCTTTGCTTAATGAAAAGGGAGTAAAAACGAGAATCTTTAATATTGATCTACTAGAAAACCTTGAACCATTATTTAGTTTTCTTGAAGACAGAACAGAGTTTAAAAAAACAAAACTTGCCATGATTGGCAAACCGGAATCTTGGCTGGTTGCAAGTGTGCCCGACTACGAATTACTTGACGAAGTTTTGGGCATCAAAGTGAATGAATACTCTTGGGAAGATATCTTGAAATTTGAGGACAGTAATTTCGATGAATTTGATAAAGTTTTTTCAAACAGTAAATTTGAATCTTTTTCTGAAACGCGCACGCTTTATAATAAAATGTTAAGCTTTATTCAATCAGAAGAAGTTTCATCAGTAGCAATTTCGTGTTTCGACTTTATCGATAAATACAAATATTCTGCTTGTCTGCCTGTTGCATTGTTAAACAACAACAATATTCCTGCTGTTTGCGAAGGCGATTTATGTGCTGCCGCCGGCATGATAGTTTTGTCTCGCCTAAGCGGCAAAATACCATGGATGGCTAATTTAAACTATCTCGACAAGACGTCTGTTATTTTCTCTCATTGCACAGCACCTCTAAATTTACTTCAAAACTTTGACGTTACTACCCATTTCGAATCAGGAATTGGCAGTGCTGTGAGAGGAGAGATTACGAATCAGAAAGTAACAATCTTTAGAATAGACCATAAACTCGAGTATTGCTTTTTATCTCTTGGCGAAATAATTGAAACGGGCGAAATACTAAAAGCTTGCCGAACACAAATAAGAGTTAAAATGTCGGCAAAAAGTCTATTTCTACTTCGAGAATACCCTTTAGGAAATCATCATTTAATAATTCACGGCGACTACACCGATATTCTTGCCGAGTATTTCTCAAAAAAAGGCTTTAGAATTGTTTAAATATATAAAAAAATCCGCATTAAAAATGCGGATTTTTTTATGGAGTATTTATCTATTACTGATCTGAAAAAACTTCAAAATCAATATTAACTCTTATATTTTTATAAATTTTGATATTAGCGGTATATTCACCAACTTCTTTAATCGAATCACCTTTAATGGTAATATTTTTACGATCAATCTCAAAACCTTCTTTAGCTAAAGCTTCAGACAACATAATTGTATTAACAGATCCAAATATTTTACCTGTTGAGCTTGTTTTAGCAGCAACTTTTATTTTAAGACCTTCTAATTTTGCTGATAAAGCTTCTGCATTTTCGCGAAGTTTAGCTTCTTTATGAGCTTTTTGCCTCATATTTTCTTCGTGAATTTTCTTTGCTGTTTTTGTAGCTAAAATTGCATATCCCTGAGGGATAAGATAGTTTCTTGCATAACCCGGTTTAACATTAACGATTTCATCGACATGTCCCAAGTTTTCTACATCTTGTTTTAATATAATTTCCATTTCTTAGTCCTCCTTTATTATTTCATCAAATCTGTCACATATGGCAATAAAGCTAAATGACGAGCTCTTTTAACCGCCTGAGCAACTTTACGATGATATTTTAGTGATGTCCCTGTAATACGACGAGGTAAAATTTTACCTTGCTCGTTTAAAAATCTCTTTAAAAATTGTGGATCTTTATAATCTACATATTTTATGCGATTTTTAAGGAAACGACAATATTTTTTCTTTTTTACTTCTACTGCCAGAGGAGTAAGATATCTGATTTCTGAATTATTCTGTGCCATAATTATGCCTCCTTCTGATTTTGTTCATTTTTCATTCTGCGTTTTTTCTCACTGTAAGCAACAGAGTGCTTGTCCATTTTGAAAGTTAAAAATCTCATGATTCGCTCGTCGCGACGATACTGAGTTTCTAATTTTTCGATAAATGCACCTTCTGACTTGAACTCAATCAGATGATAAAATCCTGTTGATTTTTTCTGGATTGGATAAGCAAGTTTTTTCAAACCCCAATCTTCTTCATGAACGATTTCACCTTTGTTGTCAGTGATAACCTTTCTGAATTTTTCAACCGCTTCCTTCATCTGTGCTTCAGACAAAACGGGAGTTGCAATGAAAACGGTTTCGTACTGGTTAATCATAACTCTTAAATTTTAATTAATAAATTCTTTTAATTTTCGAGCTGCAAAAGTACTACAATTATTTAAAACAGAAAACTTTAGCACAATTTTTTTTCTCTTTTTTTGTATTTGTTAAATTAAAGGGAATTATCAAGCAAATCATTAATGAAAAAAACTATTTTTGTAGTTAATATTAAGCTAAGATTAACATTTGCAATTAATTACTCATATTATTATTGCGTAGAATAATTGTAAAGTCCTTAGAGAATTAATCTAAAGAAGATTGCTTAATGTTGAATTTTGTTATTTTTTGCTTTTTAAAATAATTGAGTTTTATATAATGAAAAGAGTGTTGGATCAAATAGAGTTATTTTTAATCTGCGTAACTGCTTTTATGATTCCTATTCATATAAAACTAACTTCATTAACAATATTTACTTTAGTTATCGTTGCACTGATAAAAGTCGAAAACTACAATAAATTTTTAAAACTTTTAAAAAGCCCAAAGTTTTACATTTTTATTTCGCCCTTTATTCTTTCGATTACGGGATTGATTCATACCGATTTTATGCCTGAGGCAAAAGCCCAAATCGAAATAGTCTTGTCATTATTACTTTTCCCGTTCGTTTTCGTTTCATTTTCCAACAATCATATAGAAAATAGAAAAGAGATCTTTTTAAGTTTTTTTGTTGTTAGTGTTTTATTTGCATATTTTGTGTGCATGTCGGTAGCTGTTCCAACATATATTAGATCGGGCGACACCAACAGTTTGTTTTATTCTAGCCTGAGTACAATAATAAAAGGACCTCACCATCTATCTTACACGGTAATATTTGCAATTATTTTGCTAGCATTTAGTTTGGCAGGAAAAATTGATTTATTTATTCGCAAAAACCGTCAAATTAAAATCATAAAGTATATTACGTTATTTTTACTAATAATATTTTTGCTTCAGTTGACAAGTAAAATTACAATCCTATTTTTTGTTTTATTTAGCATTGCATTTTTTGTTTATCTGATTCGAACAAAAATCATAAATTTTCGTAGTGGGATTTTAACATTTATTAGCATTACTGCATTAATAATATTAGTCCTTTCCTTACCCGCTCCACGAGCAAGATTTATTGTAATGTATCAAGCTATGATAAAAGACTCAGACACAGATCATCAGAGTCATGAATCAACCAGATTAAGATTCGCAGCAATAGACGCAGGATACAACATTGGAAAAGAAAACTTTTGGTTTGGAGTAGGAACCGGCGACTTGTCAACAGAAATGAGCAATTATTACAAAGAAAACAATATTCAGGGAGCATATATTTTAAATATTAGTCCACATAATCAATTTTTAAGAACTTTTGTGATGTACGGCTTTGTTGGGCTTTTATCTCTTGTTGCAATATTTGTTATGATGTTAATTCAAGCTTATAAAAATAAAAATGGTTTATTTCTAAGTTGGACGCTTTTAGTTATAGCTCTTTTTACTGTCGAAGACATGTTTTTAATACAGGATGGAGTGATTTATTTCGCATTCTTCTCATCCTTCTTTATTTTTGACAATTTTTCAATAAAACTAAAACCTCTAAAGGATAATAATAATGAATAGAATACTGGATAAAATTGATTTTACTGTTTATGCTGTAATTGCTTTTCTGATTCCGCTCTATACTCGAGCGATACCAATACTTATGATAGTTTTGTTCTTGACGATATTTTTGAGAAAATCTACCTATAAGGGGCTTTTGGGCATTTTAAAGTGTCTAAATTTTTACATTTTGGCATTACCGTTTTTATTAATGGTGATTGGATACTTTTATTCCACAAACAAAACCGAAGCGTTTTTCTTTATTGAGATTGGTTCATCCTTAATTATTTTCCCTTTTCTGTTTTACTTTTTCAAAAACAACAACTTTAGCAGCAAGTTTCATTATGTTTTTAAATCTTATGTAATTGGAGTACTAATTTCATATATTATTTTATGGATAAATATTTTTCCCAAATATATTTCGACTCACGATTACTCACTATTGTTTTACACAAGTTTTAGCCAAATAATAAAGACACCTAATCATTTATCTTACAATGTTCTATTTGCAATAATCATTGTATTTTTAAATTTAATGGGAGCAAACAGAATATTACTAAAAAACAAAAGTAAACTTTCGATAGCTTTAAGCTTTTTTGCTTTTTTATTGTTGTCTATTTACTTATTTCAGCTAGTTGCAAAATCGACAATAATAATATATGTCATTTCTTTGGCTTCAATTGTAATATATTCATACATAAAAAAATTGATTAAAACTCCTGCGCTAATTAGCATTTTTGCTGTAATAATAGGATTATCTGTTTTTATGCTAACTATTCCCAGAGTGCAAACTCGGTTTGTAAATATGTTCAATATTTTCACACATAAGCAGGATATAAATTTCAACCAAAAAGAGTCTTCAACTTTAAGATTCTCTGCAATGATAGCAAGCGTTGATTTGATAAAAGAAAATTGGCTTATAGGAGTTGGTACAGGCGATGTTATAGATGAGCTCGACAGATGTTATTTAGAGAAAAACTACGCAGCGGCAGGTCGAGGACATACTAATCCTCACAACCAATTTTTGAGATCTTTTCTAATGTCCGGGATTTTTGGCTTATTATCAGTCTTGCTTTTATTCTATTTATTGTTCAAAACATCATTTAAGAAAAAAAGTATTATGGCTATTTACTGGTCATTTATTATGCTAATGATTTTTGCTATCGATGATATTTTTATTTTTAGAGATGGGGTTATTTACTTTGCATTTTTTACATCTTATTTCGTTTTTTGTCATCCAAAATATGAAAGTTTTTTGTCTCATACCCCTGTGAGTAGAAATAGTTCCTTACCTAACGACAATTAATCACATTAAATATGATTACAAATATTACATCATCAAAGAATCAACTTATTAAAAATATCATTGTATTACAAACAAAATCAAGAGAACGTCGCAAACAAGATTTAATTGTTATCGAAGGCAAAAAGGAGATTAGCCTTGCAATTGCGGCCGGAGTTGAGATAAAACAAGTATTATTTTGTCCCACAATAATAAGTTACGAGACCGTTAACTCAATGTTTGCTTCTTACAAAAACGACATTAGCTATTTTGAATTATCAAACGAAGTTTTTAGTAAAATTTCTTATCGCGAAACTACAGGAGGGATTGTTGTTGTGGCCAAAACTCCCACAAAAAACTTACAAGATTTAATAATTAAAGGCAACTCTGTTTTTATTATACTCGAAGCGGTAGAGAAACCGGGTAATCTTGGTGCTGTTGCCAGAATAGCCGATGGAGCAGGTTCTGCCGGAATAATTATTTGTGACTCTCGAACAGACATTTATAATCCAAATTCCATAAGAGCAAGTTTAGGTTGTGTTTTTACAACCAATATTGTCGTGGCCAAAACAGACGATTTACTAGTTTGGCTAAAACAAAATGAAATTAAATATTATGCGGCTGAGCTAAATGCTTCAGAAAAATATCACAATCTTAATTTGCGCGGAAGAATAGCCGTTGCATTCGGGACAGAAGCCACTGGATTATCAAAAAAAATGATAGATAATGCCGATCAACGTATTAAAATTCCTATGTTAGGACAAATAGATTCTCTTAATGTCTCTGCATCTGTTGCTATTATTATTTATGATGCAATGAGACAAAGAAACTTTTTAGGCTAGTCTTGTACCTTAAGGTTTTATTAAGTTTATTCTCGAATAAGTATAAAAAAAAATGGTCAGCTCTTGCCGACCATCTCAATAAATATTTTCAAGATTAATTTGTTGTTTCTTCAACGTTTCCAACTACCTTAAGAACTACACTAGATTGCTGAGGATCATTAGTAATTACTGTAATAGTTTTGTTTTGACGACCACGTTTACCCGCGGAGTTAAAAGTAACTGTAATATGACTTTTTTCGCCCGGCTTAATAACCATTTTCTCGGGATTTGTTGCAGTACAACCACACGAAGCTTTAATTTTACGAATTACTAAATCACTTTTTCCAGTATTTACAAATTCGAAGTTGTGTGTTGACTTTTCGCCTTGTTTCATTGTTCCAAAATCGAACTCAATATTTTCAAACTCAATTTTTGGTGCTTTTGCAAGCTCTTCTTCGCTCAGATGAGAGAAGTCTTCTTCGATTGTAGCACTAATAGAAATGCGATTTTTATTATCTTTTACACCATTAATAACCACACTAATCCTATCCATAATAAAGCCCCAATCTTTCTTTTTGCTAGCATCATAAGTAACTGTTATCACACCCATTCCACCATGCTTTGCATCGGCTTTTTTACCATCAAGAACTGCAGGAGAAACTGATATTTTAATATGCTCAGGCACATCTTCAAATGTAAGAGTAATAGGTTCTGCTCCCATGTTAATCACCCCTAGAGTATCGGTAACAGTCTGATTATTGTAAACCTTGTTAAATGCTAAATGAGATGTTTTTAATCTTAATTCACCAAACTCTTTTGGGTAATAATCTTCTATCCCTTTTTCACGAGGTGTTACTTCGCCCTCTATTCTTAACAAGGATGTTGGGTTTTCGGTATTTGTAGTAACTGTAACAGATTTATTAAATTTCCCTGGACGATTTTTAGGGTTATAAGTAGCTTTTACAAAACCTTTTTCACCAGGTTTGACAGGCTCTTTAGTATAATCTGTAGCAGTACAACCACACGAAGCCCTTACGTTAGTAATGTATAAAGGCGTATTGCCTGTATTCGTAAATGTAAAAGTGGCTAACTGCGGACCTGCTTCTTCTTTAAAGGTTCCAAAGTTGTGAACAGTCTCATCCCACGATATAGCAGGCTCTTGAGTCTGTGCAATTACAAAAATTGCTAAAATAATACCTGTAAATAGTAATCCAATTCTTTTCATAATAAAAAATATTTATAGTTTTATAATTCCATTTAGGGTTGTGGTATCGGAATTACTTCGCCCATTATTCGAAGTACCGAAGTTGGTTGAAACTCATTTGTTGTTACTGTAACAGACTTGTTAAATTTTCCTGGTCTTTTAGCAGGATTATAAGCTGCTTTAACATAACCTTTTGCCCCTGGTTGCACCGGCTCTTTTGACCATTCCGGAGATGTGCATCCGCAAGAAGCTTTCACATTTGTAATAAACAAAGGCTCGTTACCAGTGTTAACAAACTCAAAAGTAGCAGTAACAACCCCATCTGCTTCGTTAAATGTTCCAAAATCATGAACTGTTTTATCCCACGAAATTGCAGGACCATTTTGCTGAGCAAATACAAGAGTTGAAATAGCCACAATACCAATAAATAATAATATCTTTTTCATAATTTTAATAATTTAATTTTTAATATGTCAACTGTCTTAACAAATTTCAGACCAAAAGGATTATTAAACTTTACAAATTAAGTCTAAAGTTCTTTAAAAATCACAAAAATCTAATCTCGCTTGTGGCACAATATCGGGATTTGAAATTTTGCCGCTAAGATACATAAAATGTCCGACTAATGCAATCATTGCAGCATTATCTGTTGTGTATTTTAGTTTTGGCAGATGCAAATTCCAGCCTTGCCGATTTGCCAATGCCAATAAACCATTGCGGAGACCACTATTTGCACTTACTCCACCAGATATTGCAATTTCTTTAATTCCAGTCATTCTTACCGCTTTTTCTAGCTTTTCAATCAATATTTCGATAATTGTACGCTGTAAAGATGCAGCCAAATCGTTAACATTTTGCTCTATAAACGATGCATCATATTTTTGGTTGTCTCTAAGAGTATAAAGAAACGAAGTTTTTAATCCACTAAAGCTAAAATCAAGTTCAGGAATACGAGGTTTATTAAATTGAAATTTTTGAGAGTCTCCAATTCCTGCCAATTTGTCAATAACCGGACCGCCCGGATACCCCAGACCCAAAACTTTTGCGCACTTGTCGAAAGCTTCACCTGCGGCATCGTCAATAGTTTTCCCCAAAATTTCGTAATCTAAATAGTCTTTAACAAGCACAATTTGTGTGTGTCCTCCAGAAACTAACAAACAAAGATATGGAAACACAGGATTAAACGTAGCTTCTTCTTTTTCTCTTAGCATGTGAGCCAAGACATGACCATGCAAATGATTAACACCAACAAGCGGGATTCCCGAAGAAATCGACATTCCTTTTGCAAACGAAGTTCCAACCATTAAAGAACCAAGAAGTCCAGGGCCTTTCGTAAAAGCAATTGCATCAATATCCGAAAGCTGTAAATTTGCCTCTTGAAGCGCTTCTTTAACGACCAGAATAATATTTTGTTGATGCGCTCGACTTGCCAACTCAGGCACGACTCCTCCATACTTTTCATGTATCTTTTGCGTACTAATAATATTTGAATATAATTTAGCATCACAAAGAACTGCAGCTGAAGTATCGTCACATGATGATTCTATTCCTAATATTTTTAAACTCATAATTGTGAACAAAATTACATTTTTTACACCAATCTATTGATTTTTTTTCATAATATTTGTAGATTAAGATAAAAAATTAAAGTTTTGCTAAAGAGAAGACTAAAACGGCTGGTAATCATATTGTTCCTGATACTTATCAAGAACATCGTTTTTATTATAATACTAGCTAATTCACCTGCAATGCAAAGCTATCTTGCTGGCCAAACAATAAAATTCTTTGCAAAACATTACGAAATTGACTTAAAAGTTGAAAAAGTTTACTTAAAATTCCCAAACGATATTATTATCTCTGAAATTAGTATGATGGACTCGCTTGGCGACACTCTTCTAATATCTAAAGAAATTAACGCAAAAATATCATCTATCAAAATATGGGATTATGAAATATATCTCGATAAGATTTCTCTGATAGAGCCCGACATTCATGTAAGAATAGACACTAATGGAGTTGCTAATTACGAATACATACTTAATAAATTTACATCAGAAAGTTCTGACACAAGTAAGGAATCTTCTAAATTTAAACTAATTTGCACAAATTTCGAGATTATTAATGCAAAGTTGTCCTATTCCGATATGCGAACTAAGCATGAGGACAGTATTTTTAGCCCTGGTAACATAAAAGTTGATGGTTTTAATTTAGAAGTGGCCGACTTTATTTATTATACGGATAGTCTCGAATTAAGATTAAAAAAGTTCAATCTAAATGAACAAAGCGGCATCAACATCCAAGAAATTTCGGGGAATTTAAAGTACTGCGACACAGCAATCAGTGTTAGCGATTTTGCATTAAAAACGAAAAATTCTGAATTTAAATGTTCCCTTATCCAGGCTATTGGAAATGATTCTGACTATTTATCAGACCCCTTAAACAAGATGAAAGTTGAGATAAACATCGACACATTGATATTTGACGTTGCCGATCTTGGACCTTTTATGCCGGTTTACAATCGTTTGCACGACAAACTGCATCTTTCTGGAAATTTCAAAGGGAAATTATCAAACTTTAAATTCAAGAAATTTAATATTGCCTATGGTGAAAATACAAGAATGATTGCAAACTTATCGGTTGATGGACTACCTGACTATGACATGACATTTATTTTTGGCGACATTTCGGAATTTACAACATCAAATACAGATATTAAAAGACTTATAAAAATCAGTTCACCCAAAGAATATACACCACTTCCAACGGCAATTGATGAAATTGGATTAATTTCTTTTAATGGAAATATTACAGGACTATTTAACGATTTGGTAGCTTATGGCGAGTTTATTACGGGTTTGGGTACGCTTAAAACAGATATCGCCATTGTAACTGATTTTGACTCATTTGACATTGATTACAGTGGAACAATAAATGCACAAAAGTTTGATCTCGGACGAATAACCGGAGACACTGAAACTTTTGGAAATCTATCTTTAACATCCAAAATTAATGGAAATATAGATTCGATAGGAAATTTTCTTGCCAGAGTTGATTGCAGTATAAGTGAGTTAGGCTTATTTAACTATAATTATACAGGTATAAATCTAAATGGCGATATTTCCAATTCATTTTTCGATGGAGAATTATTTATAAACGATCCTAATTTGCAAGTAGAATTTTTCGGCAAATACAAATATGCAGGTAAGAATCAATACATCGACTTTTCGACAGATATTACTGCAAATCTCAACAATCTAAATATTACAAACGACAGTCTGGACTCGGAAATTCATTTAGCTCTTGCTTGCGACATGTCGGGCGATTTGCTTAGCAGACCAGAAGGCAATCTTTACCTAAGTCAGTTTAATTACAAAACAAAAGGGCAATCTTTAAAATTAAACCAGCTTAGTTTTAATAGTTATATCGACGAATATGATCAACAATATTTAACTCTGAGATCCGACTATGTGGATATGAATTTCTATGGCAGCTTTCTAATAACCGAATTGGCTCAAGAGTTTTATAATATTTTATCAGGATATGCACCTGCATTTATTGGTAAGCCATCAAAATTCACTCCACAAAGCGACAACATTGCGAACTTCGACATTCGGTTAAAACGATTAAATAATTTTACGAGAATTTTTGCACCTGAAATAGATATTGAAAGTGATATTTTTGCAGAAGGGATTTTCTCGGGAAAAGACAAAACATTTAACGCAATTTTCAGTATTCCTGTTTTAAAATACGATAGCATTTATTTATGGGGTAGCGAATTTAATATTACCGGTTACCGCGATTCGCTAGATATAAATCTAACAATGCAGGAAATAAGTACAAGAGATTTCCCATGGTTTGAAAATATTAATCTCAATCTTGCTCTAGCTCACGATAGTTTGACCTTAGGACTATTATGGGACAATTATGAAGATAATCGTAATGCCGGGAATATTACAATCGGGACAAAATTTATCAGTAAGCCTAATGATTCTTTGCCTCGTATCGAAAACATTATTCATTATTCGCAAATCTTTGTTGAAAACAGGCTTTGGGAAATTAGTCGAACACCGATAACTGTCGATGGTGAAAATATAGATATAGATTATTTTTCTTTAACTCACGACAATCAGGTTTTAAATATCGATGGTTCTATCTCTCCAGACAAAACAAAATTATTAAGATTTCTAATAAACAATGTTGACATTAGCAATTTTAACACCTATATAAGTAGTACAGGTTATGAACTACAGGGAATACTCTCAGGTAATGGACGTGTTGCTAACATATACGAACTTCCGAGCATGCGTACTACATTAAGTATAAACGATTTTAAAATCAACAATGAAGATTTTGGAAGATTCGATCTGTCAGCAATCTGGGAAGGAGAAGGAAATGGTTTTAAGGTTGACGGAGTAAATAAATATATGAAAATCAGAGGAAGTTACTCTCCTGAAACAGATATTCTTGAGGCAAATCTTACGGTTGACAATTTTAAACTTGAGATTTTGCAACCATATTTGCTTGAATATGAAGTTAGCGAGCTTGCAGGTGCTGTTGATATCGTTTTGGATATTAAAGGTAGCCTTAAAGAACCAGAAATTAGCGGTGAAGTTAGCTTTGAGAAAGCCGAGTTTATGTACGACTTTTTAAAACTTAAGGCTTATACAAGCGATAAAATTTTGATAACAAACAATGCTATATTGTTTAATAACTTTAAAGTTTTTGACGAAAAACAAAACCCTGGTTTTATTAATGGTGGCGTTTACCACAATAATTTTGATGATATTTTTGTCAATCTCGACATCGATGCTCAAAATATGAAATTATTAAACACTACCGAAAAAGACAATAGCTTGTATTATGGGACAGCCTATGGAACCGGAAGCGTTAAAATCTCAGGCACTCTCGACAAGTTTGGCATTGATGTAGTTGCTAAAACGGAGCCTAATACAGTTTTCGTATTACCAATGACAGAATCTTATGAGGGCGGTAGTGTTTCGTATGTTACTTTCATTCAACCTGTTACCGATTCCTTAGCAAGCCAATCTTTATCTGGCCCCGAAAGCGAAATGGAATACTATTTCAAAATGGATGTTGAAGTTACCCCCGACGCTGAGGCTCAAATTGTTTTTGACCCAAAAGTTGGTGATCTTATAAGAGGTTATTGTCAGGGCAATCTAAAAATGGAATACACCTCTGACGAAGAGTTTTACATGTATGGTGAACTCGAAGTTGTTGAAGGAGATTACTTATTTACTTTGGAGAATATTATCAACAAAAAATTCCATATTAAACCAGGAGGGACTATAATTTGGTCGGGCGATGAGTACGAAGCCTTGCTCGATTTAGATGCTGTTTATTACACCAGAGCACCACTATCAGATCTAATGGCTGCATTCGCAGATTCGAGCGACACATATAATAAACCTGTAAATGTTGAGTGCCACATGCACATGTCGGGTAGCCTGATGACGCCTGACATTGAGTTTAGCATTAAAGTTCCTAATGCAAATGATAAAGCCAAGGCTCAGTTAGCAAACTTAACACAAGATGAAATAAACAAACAGTTGCTTTATTTACTTATTATGAATAGGTTTTATAATCCTAATCAGGCAAGCGGAATTGGAAACGAAATGGGTTCAACTACAAATGCATTTGGAGTTACTTCTAGCGAACTATTATCAAATCAGTTAAGTAATTGGCTGTCTCAAATCAGTAAAGATTTTGACATTGGGTTTAATTATCGACCCGGAACAGATGTTTCAGGTCAGGAACTCGAAGTGGCGTTATCAACACAAATACTTAACGACCGAGTATTAATTAATGGTAATGTTGGTCTAGGAGAAAATAAAGCTAACACTAGCAATTTAGTTGGAGATATTGAAGTGCAATTAAAAGTAAATAAAAAAGGATCTTTCAGACTAAAGGGATTTACCCGTGCAAACGATGACATCGAAGCAGAATATGGTCCTTACACAAATGGAGTTGGTGTTTTCTACACTGAAGATTTTAATACTTTGGGCGAATTATTTACAAAATTTTGGCACGGTATGACATTTAAACAGGCTCGCGAAAAAAGAAAAGCAAAAAATTCACTCTCAAAAGAATAATTATTCCTTAAAATCTATAAAGGGTTTGGCGAAACTTTATATCCTATTTATTATTTGAACGCTTGTGATTCCTAGTATTGTTTGAAGATTTCTTTTTATAAAATTTCTTCTTTGCTTTACTAATTTGACGATACTCCGGTCCCTTGGGAATAATTACGGGGTTTTCTGAAATTGGAATAGCTTTTTCTAGCAGTTTTTCGATTCGATTAAAATTTATGATTTCTTTTTCGCCAATAAAACTAATTGCCAACCCAAGTTTTCCGGCACGAGCTGTTCGACCAATTCTATGAACATAATCCTCTGCTTTGTCGGGAATATCATAATTAACAATTAAATTAACATCATCAATATCGATTCCTCTCGAAAGAAGATTTGTTGTAACTAAAACATTTATTTTTCCACTTTTAAAATCAAGAATAGTATCGTTACGTTCTTGCTGAGTAAAGGATGAGTTAATTGCAGAATTTTTTATCCCGGCTGAGCGAAGGAAAGCAGATATTTTCCCAACATTCATTTTGGTCGCTGCAAAAACAAGTACTTTTTGATCCTTAAAATTCTTTAATACTGTTGACAACATAGCAGGTTTATCACTATCCCAAACCATATAAACTTGTTGTTCTATTTCCTCTGCCGGTTTCGAGAAGTTAAGATCAAGAATTTTGGGCTCAATTAGAATTTTGTTTGCAAGATTTCTGATCGAGATAGGCATAGTTGCACTAAACATCAGAGTTTGTCTTTTTTTTGGTAGTTTATCGATAATATTAATGATATCATCATAAAACCCCATATCCAGCATTTCGTCGGCCTCGTCTAAAACAAGAAAATTGAGATTTTTAATATCGACATATCCCATGGCAAGATGAGAAATTAATCTGCCCGGTGTAGCCACAACAATATCAGCTCCTTGCGACAGAGCTTGTTTTTGTCGACTAAAGCCATCCTGATCGTTTCCACCATAAACGGCAAAACAGGAAGTGTCGGTGTAATAGCCTAAACCAATAACTTGTTCCTCTATTTGTTTGCAAATCTCTCTGGTTGGTGTTATAATAAGAGCTTTTATTCCTTTATTGTTAAGTTTACCTATCTTTTCAATAAGTGGAATTAAAAAAGCTGCTGTTTTGCCCGATCCGGTTTGAGAACATGCGAGCAAGTCATCAGATTCGAGGATAATTGGAATTGCTTTTTCCTGAATTTCAGTTAAAGTAGAATAATTAAAAGACTCAATCCCCTCGAGTAACTTTTCTGACACGTCTATTTCTTTAAACTTCATTTTTGATTTTCAATATTTTTGACAAAATAACAAAATAAACCCGAACTAGCAAATAGGTTTAGGTTTACGAAGTTTATATTCTCCAGAAACATCTACTTACCTTTTCGCAAGTTAAAATGTTTTCTGGCTTTTTGCTGTTCCTTAAATACTCCCTGATTAACAAAACGAATATCTTCGACAGTATAGAAAGCACCAGGGTTATAAGTATTAACAATGTCGATAAGCTCTTTTAACTTTTTGCGACTAACTGTCATAAACAAAACGCTAACAGGGCCCTGTGTTCCAGATGCAGACATCGATGTTAATCCGTAATTATTTTGCTTTAAGATTGAGATAAGTTCATCTGCCGGCTTCCCGGTAACAAGTCTAAGACCGACAATCCCAAGAGCAATTCTCTCTTCTAAAATCATTCCAATGTAATTACCTGTAGCAAAACCCGCAGCATAAAACAAATAACTAATCCAGTTATCAAGATTACTCATAATTTGTCCAATGGCAATTATCCAAATTAGAACTTCGACAAATCCCAAAGCAGGGGCTAAATATTTGTGTCCCTTCGACACCAGTATAATTCTAAGAGTACCAATTGTAACATCACAAATTCTGGCAAAAAATATCATCAAAGGTAGCCATACGTAAGCAAACATATCAAATTCCATAACTATAATTTTAAAAATCGCGCAAATGTATTCTATTTTTATTTACTAACTCAATATTTTTGTTAAAAAATTATTAAGAGTATTTGTAAAACAATTTTAGTTAAAATCAGTTTAATAACCAAACATATTATTAACAACTAAAACTAAAATTTTATAAAATGGAAAAATTGTATTCAGTAAAAGTAACAGCAAGTGGTGGACGTAACGGTCACGTAAAAAGTGATGATGGTGTAATTGACATGGATGTTAGAATGCCTAAAGGTTTAGGTGGCGAAGGTGGCGAATTTGCAAATCCGGAGTCTTTATTTGGTGCAGCATATTCTGCGTGTTATGACGGAGCACTTAATCTTGTTGCAAGAATGGCAAAACATAAAATTGAAAGTAAAACAACTGCTCAAGTAAGTATTGGTAAAGAATCTGACGGTGGTTTAGCAATTGCGGTACAATTAGATATTGAAGTTAAAGGAGTTGAAAGAGAAGTTGCTCAAAAATTGATTCAGGAAGCTCATCAGGTTTGTCCTTACTCTAAAGCAACGAGAAATAATGTAGAAGTAATATTAAATTTAATTTAAGATACTCATATTTGTGTTTGATTGCCCTGCCTTTGGTGGGGCTTTTTACATAAAATAAAAAAAGAGCAAAGATCCTTTAATCCCTTTGCTCTTTTTTTGTCGGGGTGAGAAGACTCGAACTTCCGACTCCTGGTCCCCCAGACCAGTACTCTAACCAACTGAGCTACACCCCGTACTCTAACCAATCCCGAAAAATAGAAAATTTTCTTTAAAATTTTCTTAATT
>JAFGVU010000107.1 GCA_016937855.1 Bacteroidales bacterium
GCATTTAGTTTTACAAAAATTCAATTTATAGTTTTAACAGAATCGTTAAAAAAAGAGTGCAAAGCAATTTCTATTTTTAACGAGGATGCTCGAAAAATTACAAATCCGCCGCAGGTCGGATTTTATTTTTCGGCACCGCTCCCCCGCTTCAAATATCCCTTATACCACCTAATCAACTTCAACGATTGATGCTCTACCAACCAATAAAACGGATAAGAAATTAAAACTGCAATTGCAGCCGGAATCCAGTAAATGCGGGAATAGAATACTTCTTGTCCTGTTATTCTAACAAGAATTGCATATAATAAGATAAAGAATGGGAAATGAATTAAATACATAGAATAAGAAATTTTACCCATAGAGATAAAAAACTTATGAATAAAAGTAATTTTTATTGGATAAATTATCATTCTGTAAATCATAATGCATGTAAAAATGCCACCAGCAATATATGTAATAGTATGATTGATGAATAAATTACCATACATTGCAAACACTAGGATAAGGATTGAACTTATGTTTAAAACCCAGACATTTAATTTTGGAATACGTTCTTGCACTTTATACTTAAATATAAGCCAATATATAAAATAACCTAAAGCAAAGAAAACGGAATATAAAGTGATAAAATTAACTAAGGGTGCAAAAGGAATTACGTTAAATAAAGCTCCTTTAAAAGAGAAACCCAAAATCATTAAACAAACAGTAACATAAAGAAATATTTTTGGACGTTTGATAAAATATGGTGCTATCACATAAAACATTGCTTCAATTAGTAATGACCAATATGGATCATTATATCCAATATATACAGGATTAGAAACAAAAATCATTGACCAACCAAGAGTTTTTAGGTTGAAATTTTGATAGCTCTCAACTAAGCCCTGATTATATTCACTCGGATTAGAGCTAAAAAACAACTCATTATTAATTTTAGTGGCTAACCAAAAAAATAGAATAGTTGCTAGAATAGAACCTAAATATGGGGCATATATCCTTATAGTTCTATTTACGTAGAAATGTTTTAATTTCCAATTATTAGAGTCGTAACTATATGCAATAAAAAAACCGCTTAATACAAAAAACACAATTACCATTAGAGCAGGATTAGAGGTGAGCATATCTAAAGCGAATGTTAGATAATCTAAGATGCCCCATGTTTCACGAGGAAACATCTTTAGATATTCGGTGCCACCACTCCAAAAATGAAACTTTGCGTGACCAATGACAACAACAAGGGCAGCAAAACCTCTGATAGAATGTAATAACTGTAGTTTTTCTTTATTGATCATCTTATATAAAATCTTAAAGAACAAAACTAATTATTTTTTTTTACTTTTGTCAAAAATACTACTAAATGACAATTTTTCAGCATTGGTATCATCCCGAAATCAATATCAAAGTCTATGATATTTTGGTAATACTATTGCTGTATTTTGCAGTTATTGTGTATGGAACTATAAGGCAAAACAGAAAAGCTAATGCACCGGCCTACAATTACTACAAAAATGCATTGATAATACAGTTGAGTATGAGTGTTGTTTTTGCACTGGTTGTGATGTTCTTTTACCCTGGCGATAGCATGGTTTATTATCAAAACCTAAATTGTTTTAATAAGCTTTTTTTTATTGACGCCGACAAGTATTTCGATATTATGTTTTATGGAAACAAGCCGGAGTTTTGGTCATATTTTACCTATGAAACAGGTTATCCAGCCACTTACATGTGGCGCGATCCGAATGCAATATTTGTGTCAAGGTTTTATGCACCATTTATGTTTTTTACAAATAGCAGTTATATTTTAAGTACAATAATTGCCGGATTTATTGGATTCACAGGTGTGTGGAAACTATACAAAACTTTTTGTCAAATATATCCTGGTTTAGAGAAACAGTTTACGTGGGCTATACTATATTTCCCATCTGCATTATTCTGGAGTGCCGGAATGATGAAAGACACTTTAACACTTTCCGCTATTGGTTGGATTGTTTTTAGTTTCTACCACTTTTTTATCTTAAAACAATACCGGGTAAAATATTTATTTTTTGTAATTATTGCAATAGTATTAATTATTAATATAAAATCTTACATTTTTGCAGCCTTGTTACCGGGATTACTAATATGGCTTTTCTTTAATCAATTGAAAAGGATAAAATCTAATTTGATAAAATTTATTGTTGCACCAATTGCCATGATCCTGTTAATAGTTGGATTTACGCTTATCATGAGTAATATGTCAGAAGCTATGGGAGAATATGGTAGTATTGAAAAGTCATTGCTGCAAGCGCAAGTTATACAACAAGACTTAACACGCTCCGAACAATATGGCGAAAACTATTATGATATTGGAGAGTTTGAAGCAACACCTATGGGTGTTTTAAGAAAGTTCCCAATAGCAACTATTTCAGGAGTTTTTCGCCCTTTTGTCTGGGAAGCAAGTAATCCATTTATTCTTTTGGCAGGAATAGAGAGTTTATTTCTTATGGGCTTTTTAGTTTATGCTATTTTTAAAACAGGGTTAGTTAAATTCTTTAAGAATATTTTTGCTGACCCAATTTTGATTTTTGCATTCAGTTTTGTTTTAATTTTTGGGTTTGGGGTAGGATTGGCAACAGCAAATTTTGGTGCATTAGTAAGATATAAGATACCGCTTCTGCCATTTTTTACAGCAGGTTTGTTTATTTTAATTGCAGAAGTTAAGAAACGTAAGTCTGTGAATAATCAAAGAACAGGGGAATGAAATTAAAAGCAATTTCATGCAAAAAACTTTCTATACCACTCATAAAACTTTAATATTAGTTTCTGCTGATTAGGGAAGTCTTTATAAGTTTTTGGAGGCAGACTTAAGTATTGTTCTAATTCTTCTCTTGAAATCGCATATTTTTTTGCAATATAAGTTTTATCTGCTTCAATCTTATCAGAATTGTATGGTAATTCTTTGAGTTTTTCAATAGCATAATCACGGGTAACTTGCCCGCTAACAATTTGTGATGCTAATGTTGCTCGTCTGTAATCCATATTATATTTAACCGGCATCGCATAAGATTGCCAAAATCCTGTAATTTTTGATTCGTGATGTTTACCACCATAGTCTTGCCAGTCGAATTCTTTCTTTAAAAATTCACGCGCCTCATCCTTATTGTAATCGGTATAATTAAGTGGATATAAGTACTTTATCCTTTTTATAAATTTGTAATAAATCTCACTCCATAATCCAACATAAGGAACCTTTTTAATCTTTAGCGTACTGTGTTTTTTTACAATATGACGATACAATTTCGCATCTTTTAATACATGATAACCCCAAGTTAAAGGCAGTATGCCCTCGCCTGAATAATTTCCTCCGGAGATAATAAATGGAATCTTATGCTTTACTGCTGTTTTGTATAAGCTACCCGGAATAGCTAAATCCGTTGGCATCTCTAAATCCACAATCGAAGATTTTAAGAATGCAAGCTGTATCTCTCTGAATTCTGTCCAGTCTAAAACATAAGAAACATAATCAACACCTAGTTTTGTTACAAGTTTTTTAACATTCGCAACAGCAATTTCAGAGTTCCATCCATTATCCATGTGCATAACCAAAGGTTTTAAACCCCACTTTACACATAAGTAAACTGTATAACAGCTGTCAACTCCGCCGCTAATGCCTAGCAAACAATCATATTTTCTGCTTTTGCCTTTAACTTTTACCAAATTGATTAATGATTCCAGTTGCTTTTCATTGTCGGATGTAAAACGAGGCTGCTGCAAAACTTTTTCAAAGTCCTTGCAATGATTGCATCTCCCATTTTTATCGAAAATGATATCCTCGTCGCTCGTGTCCATTACACAATAGCTGCAAATTTGATATGGTCTTTCTATTTTATTCATCATTCCTTTGTCTCTTTGTCCCTTTGTTACTTTGTCTCTTTGTCCCTTTGTCTCTTTGTCCCTTTGTCCCCTTGTTACTTTGTCCCTTTGTCCCTTTGTCCCATTATCACCTCACCACCGCATCCTTCTCTTCTTTCCCCGGATAATTGATCAACACTCCTTTATGTACTCCTTGATATACAAACAAACTGCCGGCAGCCAAACCTGTAGCATTTGCTTTTTGAAAAGCATCTTTTAAATGTTCTGAATTCCCTGCACCACCCAGAGCAACTACAGGGATTGTTACGGCATCTGTAATAGATTTGATTAGATCAAGGTCATAACCATCCATTTTTCCGTCACGCTCGATGGATTGAATAATTATTTCGCCAGCACCCTTTTCTTCCATTATTTTAGCAAATTCCACAGGAGTAAAACAAGCATCCTTTGAACCATTATGAGTCCAAATTCGTTGATTTCCAAAGAGTTTCTTTTTCACATCAATACAAACTACAATTGTTGATGAACCGAAATGCTCAACTGCTTGCCGTATAAAATCTGGATTCTCAACAGCATAAGTCCCGATAACAACTTTCTCGGCTCCAGAGTTTATCACATTTCTAATGTCATCAATACTCCTGATTCCACCACCTGCTGCAAATGGCATATTAGCTTCTTCGCCTGCTTCTCGCACAAAATCAAGTGAAATTAAACGCTTTTCTTTTGTAGCATCAATGTCGAGAAAAACAAGCTCATCAGCTTTAGAGTCGTTGAAAATACGCACTGCATTAATTGGATCGCCAATGTAAGTATGTTTTTTAAAACCTACTGTTTTTACCAATCCAAGATTTCTCAATAATAATACCGGTATAATTCTGGGTCTAAACATCAAATTTGTTTTTCAATAATCCTAATGTAAAACACAATTGTTTTTTTATCTTGTATATTTAATTTTTAAGAGCATTATATAATACTATTTTACCTTTTTCTGTTGTAATATATTTTTGATTTTTCGTTGTTGGTTCTGCGGGATAAAGCATTGATAATAAAGCAAAATTAACTAATGGAACGATGTGTCTTTGATAATTTTTGTAGTGGTTACTAAGCCCAATATTAAATAATATATCGCGTCTAAACTTTTCTTGGGTACAAAACTCTAATATTTGTAATTGCGTTTTTGTTAGGGCAATAGGAACCTTATCTTGTGCACTATCTTGTGCACTATCTTGTGCACTATCTTGTGCACTGACAATACGTTTACTATTTGCTTTCTCCCTATAGCCACCTCCAGTAATGAGTAAGTCAACAGCGTTATAAACAGTTACGCTAAACACAGTAATTTTGTCAAAGTCAAATTCAGCCTTACCATTACCGTTCTCTATCAATTCTTCCTGCACATTTAAAATCCCTCTGTTAAATCTATTAACATATCCCAAAACTTTCATTGACTCTGCTAAAATAGGGTTACGATAATCGTTAACGGTTGGGAAGTTTTCGGGTCTGGCGTTTCCATATAGACCTCCTGGATTAACAACTTCTATTCTGTTTGAGAATTCATAAAATTTTATGGGTGCATTCGACTCATAGTCTCTATGCATTATAGCATTCATTAGAAGCTCTCTAATTGCAAGATGAGGATAACTTCGTCTTGTTTCCTCTCTTAATGCGCTGATAAAAACAGGATGTTTTTGAACAATTGTAGTTTCTATAAAACTATCCAATTTGCTTAATATCGAAACTAAATCTCCAGTAAATTTATGTTCATTTACAACTTTTGAACTCATGCTTTTACCCTCGAACTGTACATATTGCACATAACTACCAAAATGATAATATTCAGGATTATACCCAAATAGTAAAATTCCAGCATTTGTTGGTACGTCGAGTTTTAAATCATAAAATCTCAACGATGCCAATTTAAAAGAATCTGTTCTTTGATCGGAAGACAAAATAGTTTTGTCAATTGCTCGAGGGAGATAGTATGCATTAAAAACATCTGTTTTCAATGATTCAAAAGATGCCTCATAACAAGGACGTGAATCGAAGGTGCTAGCATTTGCAGTTCTCTTTTCAATTAATATTCTCTCTTCTGATTCGTTTGCAATTGCTTTTCTCGGTCCGATTCGAATCCAGACTTTACCTTTATAACGTACTGGTGGAAAGCTTGATGGCTGCACTTCAACTACAACTATATCTCCATCAGCAAAACTATGTTTATACACAGTTAGTGCAGGTTGAGGTAAAATATTACCATCAGAACGCATTCCAGCAAGATTTCGTAGCAACTCATCAGAGGCTTTAAGTCCAGAAAATGAACCATTATCGTTAGCACCTATAAATAAATAACCTGCACTTTTACAGTTGTTTATGTCATTAGAAAAAGCACAAATAGCTTCACCAAACTTGTCTGTATTGCTCACCGAAATAGTTCTTTCTATCCTTTCGCTTTCAATGTCGGATAAATATTCTAATATTTGGATTTCAGTCAACACAAGTTAATTTCTTTTTTAGGGTTACAATAATATTTTTATCAAAGTTAATCTTTTTTGCAAAAGACTGTTACAAAACAACAAAAAAAAGTGATTGCAAAAATATCCAGACTAATTTTTTTCAGATACTCAAAAAATTCCCCAACAACCTCTCCCCACTCTCATGACTCTTCTCTGGGTGATATTGTACTCCAAAAATATTTTCTTTTTCAACGGCAGAACAAAAAGTATATCCATATTCGGTTTCATTAAGTACGTCCGCTTGATTATTGGTCAAATAATGGAATGAGTGCACAAAATAGAATTCGTCCATCTCTGAAATGTCTTTCATCAAAATGCTATTCTTTTTTATTTGCACATTGTTCCAACCCATGTGTGGGTTGCGGAATTTTTTGTTGTCGTGTTTAAACTTTACTACGTTTGCATCAAGCCATCCAAACCCGGAACAATTGCCTTCCTCGCTGTTTGTTGCCATTATTTGCATCCCAAGACAAATTCCTAAAATTGGTTTTTTTTGAATCAGAACAAAATTATTGAGAACATCCTTTAAACCAAGTTCATCAATATTATGCATTGCTTTTGCAAAATGACCAACGCCCGGCAAAACAAGTTTGTCGGCAGCAGAAATAACTATCTTATCAGAACTAACAGCTACATTTGCTTTTAAACGCAAAAGTTTCTTATATACCGAGTGCAGGTTGCCCATGCCATAATCTACTATTACTGTCTTACCGTTCATAATCTATATTATTCTTAAATGGGTAACAAAGTTACAAAGAAACAAAGTAACAAAGAATTTTAGTTCGTCTTTTTCTCTTTGTCCCGATGCCCCCTTGTCCCCTTGTCCCTTTGTCACCTTGTTACATTGTCTCCTTGTTACCTTGTCTCCTTGTCTCTTTGTGTCTCCTTATATCTTTGTCCCTTTGTTCCCTTGTCTCCTTGTCCCTTTGTTACCTTGTCTCCTTGTTACCTTGTCTCCTTGTCTCCTTGTCTCCTTGTCCCTATAACCCTTTTTCTCCTCCTCCTCAACAACACTCTTGATTAAATCCGCCAACTTCTTTGCCTGATTGCGGCGAGAGTATTCCTCTATTCCATTTGAGAAACAATCGATTTTTTTTGATGTTTCAAATTCAGTATAAAGATCGTCCAAAACCCTGAAAAGATGAGCTGAGTTTTTAACTATTATTCCTGAGTTTGTCTCTAATAATAATTCTTCTTGCAACTTTTCATTTACCGGAGTTTTTGAAGTAATGTTGAAATATTTAGCTTTTAACTTCTCTGATTCTTCATCCTCAGAAAAACAAAAAAGTATCTTTCTTTTTAAACCAAGATAGTCATAGATTTTTGTTCCCATGTATGAGTAGTAGTTAAAAAGAAGTAATAAGTTTCTTTCGGCTAATGATCGTAGTAGCTCCTCATTTGGCATTCGGGGAATCTTGAAAAAATGATTTTGCAGAGCAGAAAACTTTTCTAAAAGATTGTCAAAATCATCTTGGCTTAAATTTGTGCCGTATAAATAAATATGGATATTTTTATCTGGATTAATTGTCACAAATTCTGAAACTACTTTTAAAAAGATTTCTAATGGATGCCAATTATAAACAGTGCCAACAAAACCAATACTGAGGATTTCGTTCCCTTGTGAAATGTTTTGTACAGCACTAATGTTTTCCTCATCGAAACCGTTGGGACATATAAGGTTTGTCCTAGTTTCAACATTTTGGCGAATCTGACTTAAAAAGAATACAGAAACTGTAGAAACCCCTGATGCATTGGCGAGGAATTGTCTTTCTAATAGTTTATCTTTAAATATTCTGACAGGATTATTTCCTCTGCTTTTATCCTGAGTCCAAGGATCTCTATAATCAGCAATCCAGTGGACGTTAAATTTTGAACTGAGTTTAGCCGCATATTTGAAAAGAACAAACGGTTCGCCTGTAGCAATTATGATGTCAACCTTTTGCTTTTTTATGTATTTTTTCGCCCCGCGGTATATACCGGCTTTTGGCCCTACAAAAAACAAAAACTGCATAAATTCGTAATACGCAGTGACCAATTTTCTTAAAAACCGAAATTTATTTTCCCCATATTTAAGAATTATGCGATTCGATAAGTTGGGCTTATATGGAGTTCTAATTATAGTCCCAAATTCAGTTTCTTCAACTATTGTTTCGTTTGTTTCGCTCGGCGCAATATAATCCAGTTGGGTTCCGTATTTATTGCCCCATTGACGGGTAATAACAATAGGATAAAGTCCAAATTCTTTAAAGTACTTATACCAACTAAACGGGCGCAATCCGCCAACGGAAACGTAGGGAGGAAAGTCGTATGCTATTATCAGGACTTTTTTCATTTAAAAATTTCTTTTAATACTTGTACTTGATTTTCCCAATTATATTTATTTGCTGCCAATTTACAATTTTTACGATAATCTGTTATATCTTCCATTGTAATATTATTAATTGCTTCAGCTATTTTATGAGGATCGTTCTCAACTAGTTTTCCAATACAAAATTCTTTATATATAGCAACGGATTCAGGCATTTTGCTTGATATTACCGGCAGACCAGCATGGATATATTCAAAAAGTTTGTTGGGAACGGCATATTTTTTACTCAAATTAATATCTTCTAGTAAATTGATCCCAAAGTCTGCAGCTGCAGTATAAGAAGGAAGTGTTGAAAGGCTTACCTTTTCGTGAAACAGTACTTTGTTTTCAAGCTTATACTGCTTTACCAAAGCTACTAGCTCATGCTTTATCATTCCAGAACCAAGTATCAATAAGTAAATATCATCGCTTACATTTCTGAATGACTCTATCATTAAATGTAGGCCTCTACCATAATTTAAAACTCCTTGGTAAATCACCAGTTTGGAGCTTTGTTTTATGCCAAGCAATGACTTTAAATCTATCTCTACCATCGGGTTTTTAATATCAGGACAATTCATTAATATCTTTATTCCTTTGTATTGGTACTTTTGCTCAAAGTATTTTCTAAGTTCATTACCTACTGTAACGAAAAAATCTGTCTTTTTCAAAAGCTTCTTTTCTGCATAAAAGCCTGCAAAGCGCATAAATAAAAGCAAAGCTTTAAATATTAGTGATTTAATAAACACTGCTTTTTTGGGAAAAAATTGATTTAACGTTTCATTATAAATTTCGTGTGAATCGTAAATTAGTTTTGCTCCTGTTTTCTTTTTGATTTTTACAGCTGGTTTTAGGCAGGGTAAATCATTTGCCCAAACATAGTCATATTGCTTTTTGTTCTTTAAGACCTCTCTTGCTATGAAGTTAAACTCATTATAGAAAAAAGTATGCCTCAATAATTTACGATAATTAGACACTTGATATTTTATTGCAAATAAACTAATATTGCCATTGAAAATAAGCTCATCAGTTTTGTCTCCAAATACATAGTAAAGATCAATATTATTATTGTTATTGTTCAAAAGAGTCTTTATCACTTTTCTTACCCGGGAGTCATTCTTTATAGGGCCATTTAATAATATGCAAATTTGGTTCATAAACTTAAGAAATTTAAGTATTTATTTAAATTTGAATCAAAAGTGTATTTGTTTTCAATCGTTAAACGAGCACTTTTACTTATTTGTAGCAAATCTACTCTATCTTCTAATATTTGTTTTAAAATGATTTCCCATTCTTTTTGGTTTTTTGCTAAAAATGAATTTGAGCCGTTTTCAATAATATCACAGTTTATTGTAACTGCACTTGCTATACTTACTATTCCAAGACCCATATATTGTATGAGTTTAAATCCTCCTTTTCCTTTTGATTTGTCGTCATTAATTAAGGGCATTAATCCAAAATCAATTTTAAGAAGATCTTCAATTTCAGTTTTTAGTGACCAAGGCACAAACTCAACAGTAAAATCTGTTTCTCGGATATAATTTTCTCCCCCAATAACCAATAATTTAAAGTCGTATTCTTTCGCAAGATTGTTCAAAATAGGTAATATTGTATCCAGTAAAAAGTAATTATGATTACCCCCAATCCATCCGAAAACTGGCTTATCTGGCAGAGTTGTATAATTTTTAGGTGGCAAGTGGTTATAATCAACACATGTAGGAATAACTAAAATATTCTTTTCATCCATATACTGCTTGGTGTTAATAACGTATGATTTGAGATAAGAAGATGCAACAATAAATTTATTGTACAGTTTTACGCTTTGTGTGAATTTATCACCATTTTCTAGCATAATTTTGCCGAAAGTTGATTCGATTGATCTTGGTTCCTGCTTGGCGGCAGCAATATTGTCATCAAAGTCAAGAATTACATTGTTATGTATTTTAAGTAAAAATTTATCAAGGAATAAGTTCCCATAATCATTATAAATTAACAGTTCTCTTCTTACAATTATTGTTTCATATCGGCAAGCATATAGGCATTGCCTGAATCTTTTATTCATGTATTTTCGCAAAAAATGAGACTTATTGTATGATAAAAGAAAAGTATCAAAATCATTTTTGGTTTCTACTATTGTAAGGACTTCACTTTTTATGAAATTATTATTTAAAATTTCACTCCACTTCGATGCTCTATATTGATATCCTGCATTTTCATAAGGGAAGTTTTCAAGAAATATAACACCTTTGATTTTGTTTTTTTTACATCCCGTAAGCGAAAAAAGGTACTTTAATATTGATGTGACAATAAGAAGTAGATATAAATTTAGAACAAATACTAAGTTATTTAATTTATTCATTTTTTTGCAATAATAGTAAATTTCCAACCAGGGAAAAGCCTTGAAAACTTTTTTAAAGCCGAACCTTTCCATGTTGTGTGATCTTTTAACATTTCATGAATCGCATTTTCATTATTACTCATCGGCTCTGTGTTGATTTTATCTACTGCTTTACGTTTATTATCATGCTGCCAGTTGAATAATTTTAATACGAATTCGGGATAATACAGGTCTGTTTCTAGAATCGTAAAACTATTTTCCAACAACCTCTTTTTTAAAAAACTGGGTGAAAAATGGCTAAGATGTCTTGGAAGGTCATAGGAAAGCCATTTTCTTTTTTTACTTATACGGAGGTCAAATGCTTTTACATTAGGGACTTCAATAACCAAAATACCATTTTTGTTCAAAAGCCGAAAGGCTTTCTCTATTACATACTTTGGATCTTTTACGTGTTCCAAGGTTTGATACATACAGATTACATCAAACTTTTTATCTGTCTCAAAGTCTTCAAATGTTCCGTTAAATATCTTCAAGTTATTTTTCATCAATGCAAGTTCAACAGCTTCAACAGATATCTCAATACCGTAAGTTTCCCAACCACGCTGAGTCATTTTATAAAGAAAATCACCATGAGCTGACCCTAATTCTAGAAGTTTACCTCGAGTTGAAAACCATTTCTCTATATCTTTGATTCTATTATAATAGTCTTCGACATTACTCTTTACTGATCCATCAGAATTAAAAAACTTATCATGGTGTCTTGTGTCCTTAAAATAGTCAAAATCATAAAAGCTCTGCAAATCTTCATCTGAAGGTCTTGGATTTGTAAATATGTATCTGCAACTGCGGCATTCAGATATTTCCCACCCATCAAGACTGTCATATATTTTGTATTCGCTGCTTTTACAGAAAATACAGTTTTCTATTTTTACTAATTTAATATCTTCCATTAAAACACTGATTCATTAAATTCTACATGCAGTTAAAAATATCAATACAAACTTAATTAAAAAATGACATTAAAATAATTTTGATACTTTTTATTTTATGAGATAATACAACACTTTGGCGATTTCCTTCATTCTTTCATACAAAGGTTTCTTTTTAGGCTTGTAAAAAGAAGGTGAAGGAATTTCAAATAATTCGGGCCAGTTGTGGTTAAGTAAAAATATGTTAAGTTCATTAAGTCCT
The DNA here is from genome assembly GCA_016937855.1 of Bacteroidales bacterium. Lineage (GTDB taxonomy): Bacteria > Bacteroidota > Bacteroidia > Bacteroidales > ML635J-15 > Bact-19. Next base: position 12,239 of record JAFGVU010000107.1, read on the forward strand.
TTTGCCCTGTGTTTCTTGGGCAAACATAATGCTAGATAAAAGATTTCCCGACTGTTGAAAGGCTCAAATGTGTCGTGAATAAAATCAGATTCTGCCCTGAGCATCCCGTGCCATCTCCCTAGCTTTTGCTCTATCAGGAACAAGTCTTCTATACTAATGTTGAAATCACGTTTTACATTCTTTGACATTTTTAGCCAAATTTCGAAAGCCTTTACAGAAAAATTATTTTCTCCCATAAAAGTAAGATTTGAAATGTCCTTGGGTTTGTAATTATAAGGCCTGTACCAGTATTTACTTCTGGCAACCTCATTTACAACCCCTCCAATAAACTTACTTCCATGCGTCATATTACAGAATCCCACATAATTATAATTTAAGAAAAAATCATTTTTTAGCGAACTGTTTTTGTTAAACAATTCTGTGAATTCAATGGTTGGTACCCCAACTGGTTTAAAAAGTGTGTAATTTAGGCTATAAGCCTCTGCAATCTTGAGTGGAATACGAAAGTCTTCTTCATTAGTATCGCTATCATAGTAAAATGTAGAACAATTTACTTTGCTTAAGTAAGGTTTACAATAGGCAAGGTTTACTCGGCTATCAAGACCTCCAGTTAATCCCAAAACAGCATTATAGTTATTAAATAAGGACTTATAATATCCTTTTAAAAGAGTGTCTATTTTATTAAATATTTCAAAGGAAGACTTTGGAATTACAACTTTTTTTTCTGGCCAGAAACGGATAGTATCTAAAGTTCTCAAATTGATAAAAAAATCAGGAATAAGTGCTTTAACTTCTTCAAAAGGTGTTTCAATGCCAGGCCACCAAACACCAATATGTTTGCCCAAAGGTTTTAAAAAATTCATCCTGACATTTGTCGAAATTTTTAAATTAAAAATATCTGCTATTAAGTTTTCTGATGATGAGAAAGCTTTTTTGCCTTCTATTTTACTAAAAAAAACCTGCTTCAAGCCCGATGCATCATTGAAAAGATATGCACCATTAATATCCTGATAAAATATTGCCCATCTACCACACATTTTATGTGTAGCTTTAATAATCTCATCAATGGTCTGGTTATTCTCAAATATCAGCTTCAAATTTCCATTGTTGTCCATTAGTGGATTTGATGCATTTAACAAGTAACCAAACAATATTATATGTCGATTACCGGAACTCAATCTCTCGAATTCACAGGTAGGGTGGATATATGTATAATAGTCTCCACAATTGAATGTGACAAATGAACTCAACAGATGATTCTCAATTTTGTAATCGCAGACGATGAATTGCCTACTATATGCCATTTTTGTTATATTTATTTTCTCATATAAAATTGTGTCTTTGCTCATGTAAATCTACTTGGTTATTTGATGCGATAAAATTAAACTAAAAATTATAAATGTGAAATATTTTTTATCTCAGGGGTAAAATTAAAAGATGTTGTGTTTTAAAATTATTGCTATATTTGGCAACACTTTTAATTTAAAAAGTAAGAACAGTGTATTATTATATCAGTCATACATATACTATGTGGAGTGTTGCAAAAAATCAACACTTTAGCGATGTGGTAATAATAACACCAAACAAGATTTTGTTGGAGTTTCTTAATAAAATGCAAATAAAGTATATCGAAATTGATACTCTTGTGGACTATTCATTAAAAGGATTGAAAGCACATAAGCATACTCTTGATATGATTGCCTTGCAAATCTTTTCACATGACATATACTTTGAACATATTGCGCATGATTACTGGGGGCTTTATTTAATGTACATGTTAAGAAAAACAAACAAAGTTTACTTCGACTATCCGCTTTCTGTCTGCCCAATCAGAAACACAATACTAGATACAATTTTGGAAAAGAATAGCAGGACAGTTTTTAAAGAAAACCTTATCCGTTATTTTGTTACTGGTGTCCGTTTCAATGTTTTACGCACTCCAAATAATCCGATTGTTGGAATACATCTGAAAAGAATATATAGGCTTTTTAAATTCTTAAAAATCGAGTATAATCATGATATCTTTATTAAAAACCGACAGCTTGTTGCAGATGTTTATAAACTATCTATACCACAAATAGTACTAGCCGATCAGGGAGATATTCTTTATTCATATCCGGAAGCACTTACCGGGATGATATCTGAACTTGCAAAAGAATTCAGGATATTGCTTAAGCAGCATCCAAGATTATTAACGAAAGACAAGGTCTTATTGGCATCTTTAGATAAAGTCCCTACGGAAATACCTATGGAACTACTGATTTCGGAAGAGACAGTAATAGTTGGGATTGCTTCAGCTTTTTTGAGGGATTTTAATTCGATATCCCTGATAAGATTGGTTGATTTTTATAACGAAGAAAAAAGAGAATATTACTATAATTTCATAAAAACCGATAATGTGCAGATTCCGGAAACGCCAGAAGAGTTTATTAAATTGATCAGGGATAGGTTGTTAGCGAATAGTTAATATAAATATAATAATCTGGGTGGTAGAAATGGAAAAATCAATACGACAGCATGCAGCATCAGGGGTATTATGGGGGGCAGTTGGTCAGTTAGGAACACAAACATTTAATTTTATCCTTTCGATAATTCTTGCTAGATTGCTTTTTCCTGAAGAATTCGGGTTGCTAGCAATGATAAGTATCTTTATAGCTATTGCCGAAGTGTTTATAAATTCAGGTTTGGGCGCAGCTATCATTCGAAAGAAAGATGCTACACCACAGGACTGTTCAACAGTATTTTATTTTAATATAGCAGTCAGTGCACTTTTTTATGTTATATTATTTTTCTCTGCTCCATTAGTATCTGCTTTTTTCAATGAACCTATACTTGTTAATTTAACACGATTAATCTCAATTGTTTTTATTTTAAACGCGTTTGGCGTTGTTCAGAATGCCCTGTTAGCAAAAGAACTTAACTTCAAAAAAATTAAGCTTATTGAACTCTCCAGTCTGGCTATTTCCGTATTGCCGACAATTTATCTGGCTTATCATGGATATGGGGTTTATAGTCTAGTTGCTCAAAGATTGGTGCAATCTTTCTTTAAAAGCATGTTTTTATGGGTGTTCTCAAAATGGAAACCTAGAGATGGATTTAGTGTTAAGTCGTTTAAGAGCCTATTCGCGTTTGGGTCAAAGATTTTACTGACCGGAATTTTCAATATTATTTTTACCAATATTGATTCAATTTTAATAGGAAAAATTTTTCTTGCCCAGCAATTGGGTTTCTATTCAAAGGCAAAAGCAACAAAAGATCTGCCTGTTAATACTTTGTCAAATATACTCACTTTGCCTGTATATTCAATAATGGCAAAAATACATGATGATCACGAGGCTTTAAGAAGATTGAATATTAAGTTTTACAAAGTATTTTCTTTTGTGTTTTTTCCGATTGTTTTTGGGTTGATTGCGGTGGCAGAACCACTTATAATTACAATGTACACTGAAAAATGGGCTTTTTCGATTCCGATGCTAAGGATACTTGCGTTTACGGCTATCCCGTTTTTATTAGGATATATACAGGATCAAACGATTATTGCAAAGGGCTTGTCTGGATTATACATGAAACTTTCAATAATTAACAGGGTTATCAATGTTGTAACAATTCCGATCGGGATTTTTTGGGGCTTGTTTCCGTTTTTATGGAGTATTACCATTGTCAGCCTGATAGGATTATTTATTAGCAATCATTATACTGGAAGGCTTATAAACGTTAAATTTTTTGATTATGTAAAAATAATGTTTCCCTATTTTGGGATGTCATTATTGATGTTTGGAGTTGTTTCACTTTGGGAACTTATTCCTTTTGTAAAGCAATACATTAAGTTATTTGTACAGTCAGGTACAGGACTTGGTGTCTATCTGGGGATTGCATATTTATTCAAAGTGGAAGAACTGGAATATGTTAAAACAATCATTCTTGGACGTTTAAAATTCGAAAAAAAATAATGCTCTAGAATGTAGGTTACACCTACTTTATTATTTGCTCCAGTTCGCTTACCAATGATTCTAATACAATTATGTTTCCTCTAGGGTTAGGATGATAACCGTCATCATAGATGTCTTCACCTTTATCAGCATTTAAAGGGTTTACTATCTTGACAAAATCATATTTTTGTGAAACTTCACTAATTATGTCGTTGTATTTGATAACATTTGTAATAATTGACGGGTTTTTAAAAATCATTTCCTGACCAGGAATTGGAATTGCAATGTAGATTACTTTAAGCACTTCATTTTTCTGACACCTGTTGAAGTACGCAATAAGGTTTGACCTGAATTTTTCTTTGGAAACGTAAACATTTTCAGTATCTCTTTTATTATTTCGTTTTAAGTAGTCAATGTATTTGTTAACAACTTTTTTTGGCATCCTGCGCACGATTTTCCATACTAGCGAATTTTCCTTTATAAGTCTGGGTGCGCAATCAACTATTCCAAGTTGTAGGATAACAACCTGTGGGTTATAATATTCTAAACAATCTGATCCGTATGGGAATTTGTTGTTATTGACATCTGCACCCATGGTAATCAATCCGTCTGTTGTCAAACTGCGTTGAAATACAGAAATAAAATCATAATTTTTGTATTTTTCCTTTAATTTGTAGAACCAGGTATCCTCATATAAATTTGTATGCCCCGGTCTGGACAATGAATCTCCTATACAAAGTATTTTCATTTAAATTTCTTTTATTAATTTGGCAGGGTTTCCTACAAATACACAAGCATCCGGAACATCTTTAGTAACAATACTTCCAGCTCCAACTACAGCATTCTGTCCTATTGTAACACCAGGTAAAATTATTGCATTTGCTCCAATCCATGCTCCGGTTCTTATAATTACATTTTTCCCTACATAATGTCCTTGCTTTATAATAGGAATATTCAAATCATCAAAGCGGTGATTGTTTACATAAATATGCACACCAGAACCAATTAATACATCATCTTCAATTACTATTTGAGCACCATCCTTTCTTGTGTCTGCAAACAGCATTGATGTAGGTCTTATCACCACATTTGCTCCTAGTGAGATATTTGAGCAAGCGATAGCATATGCTCCCGGCCTAAATTCAGCTCCCTCTCCAAAATGCTTAAATTTTTTAACACACAATTTTTTCCCGGCTTTTTTAAAATATAGCTTAAATTGTGTTGTTAAGCAATCAGGTCCAAGTCTATCGGCATTATTCCAAAATTTAATTCTCGAAAACAACTCAAAAATTACCATATCGAAAATCCTCCATCAATTATTAAATTATGACCAGTCACATAAGAAGAAGCATCTGATGCAAGATAAATCAGTGCTCCATTTATTTCGTCAGGATTTGCTTTTCTCCCCAATGGAACTTTAGCACTATATTTTTTTAGAAAAGTCTCATTTTCACCTGGGTAATATATTCCGCCGGGAGTAATCGTGTTAACTCTTACATTATATTTCCCATAATAAGCAGCTAAATATCTGGTAAAATTATTTAACCCTCCTTTTGCTGCATTATATACTCCATGTGAATATATTTGTTTGATGTTAGGAGAATCCTTAACATAAATCTCATGAAGATTTGAACCTTCATATATACTTTGATCATTGCCTAAAATGCCATAAATTGAAGATATATTTATTATTGAACCAGATCTTTTCTCTCTCATAATAGGGATAAAAGTCTGAATTGCCAAAAATGCTGCCGTAAGATTGCCTTTTAGACCAATTTCCCAACCCTCTAAAGAGACTTCTTCAAAAGGCAAATAAAAGTCATTACCCTTTGAAGTAGTGGCATTTATTAATACATCAATTTTATTATGTGTATTTACTATTGTATGATATACTTTTACTAAATCATCTTTATTTGTAGAATCTGCTTTTATTAAATGAAACTTTTCAGAATATGTTTCTTTTAAGCTTTTTATTAATTCATCTTCTTCTACTCTTATATCACAACAATACAATATTGCTCCATTCTCCAACAAACATTTACAAAAATGTTTACCCAAGATTCCGTTTCCGCCAAATAATACAACTATTTTTCCTTTTAAATTAAACATATTGAAGTATTTTTTAAGTTAGACTCTTCACACTTTTCAATTATTTTCATCACATTAATCCCCTGATTAAAACTGCAGGCATAACTTGTTGCTCCTAACCCTACAAATTCCGCCATTTGAAATTTATATTGTAAATTATAATCCTCCGTATTGCTATAAATTACTTCATTCTTTTTGTTTTCATAATCAATAAAACTAACCTCTTTCTTAACAAAATCATATTGTAATAGCCCTTTTTCAAAATATATTGATCCCTTACGCACAAGAACTGGGTCTAAAAAATTTATATGAACATTAACCAACTTACAAAACTCCGCTTCACATTGTATAGATGCAACATCATCAACATCAATTTCCAAATCGCTTAATTTAGATACTTTTGCAAATACTGATTTAATTTCTCCAAAGAAATACTGCATTAAATCAATTTCATGACTCAGTGTTCTAATTGCTCCTCCTCCTAAATCTTTTCTCGAATAATACGCTTTTCTATAGTCCTCATAAGGATGCCAATCCGGCAAATACTGTCCTACATGCAGTTGCGCTGTTATTATTCTACCATATTTTTGGGAAGAAATACAAGATTTCACAAATTGAAAAACTCCGTGAAACCTTAAATTATAACCAACAATCCCCTCAATATTGGGCTCATTTAATAAATCGGAAATATCCACAATATTCTCAGCAACAGGTTTTTCTACGAAGAATCTGATTTTTTTCTCAATTAACTTCGCAACATAGTATTTGTGTAAACTTGTTGGGTTACTAATAACCACATGTGTAGGTTTCCAAGCAAATGCATCTTCCTCATCACTAAACATTTTGATCTTATCAATTAGAATCTTTTCTAACTGCTTTGATCCTTTATTTGTCCGTAATGCTGCTACATTTTCCAAACCAAGCTCAAGCAATGCTTTTGCATGCCTTTGACCAATAGAGCCAAGTCCAATTATCAGTACTTTTATCATTTAAGTTTTATTTGATTTTGATCGTCCCATCTAATTTGATAAGATTGTTTTAAGTCTTTGTTAATGCTAACTATTTCAGGATTTAAATCAAGAAAAGCTATTATTTCCTTGATTCCAGTTTTATAAGTATTAAGGCCAAAATGATTATATATTTTTGAGAAAAAATCAAAATCAGCTTGATAATCTAATGTTAATCTGTATTCTTTTCTAATTAATTCCTCTGGTATTTCAATATCCAAAACATTAAACAAACCCGTATCTGTAAAGTATCTGCCCCAAACTTCTGTCTCGATGCCCTCTTTTATTTCACAAACTTTGCGCATTGCATCAATTTTTAACCCATAAGTGAAAAAACCATGCGGCAAATCCAATGTCCTTATAAAATCTGCATTAGTCTTCTTATATGTATTAATTATTTCATCAATGTATTCCGTGGAAACCAAGGGGCAATCTGCTGTTATATTTAAAGCGTAGTCCAAATTAAAACAAACTGATGCATCATAAAGACGTTGAATTACATCATCTTCATGTCCTCGAAAAACTTTTATGTTTTCCTCTTTTGCAATTACTTCCAAAATATCATCTTGTGGATTCACAGAAGTGCAAAGAATTATTTCGTCAACTGATTTTGCAGTCTTAATGCGATCAATCATCCATCGGATTATTTGTCTGTTGTTAATTTCAAGTGTCAGTTTTTTAGGTAGTCTTGTGGACTTCATACGTCCTGTAATCAAATATCCTGTTTTCATATTACTCCAAATCAGATTTTTTAATACAATGTCCAGTCTTTAAATTTTTAACAAACTTTTTACCATGCAGACCAACTATGTCTATTTGAGACAAATCTGCTTTTTGACCCGTTCTCTTAAAAGAATACAACTCTTCAGAAAGTTCATCACCAACGATTACATCTTTAATCAGAACACCCGCTTTTTTATTAGGCCCAAAAACCGAATATGACTTTTCGCCTGAATTAAGCGTTATTGCGCCATTACCGACAGATTCGACAAGTACTTCTATTTTATCGGTTAATTTATTAAATTGATCAATGCTTACTGCAGCCTGCCAGTCAGTTCGGTTCTCGCCTGGCCGAATACTAACATGCTTTTCTACATATTTTACTCCTAACGCAGCCCCGAACAATGTAATTAAAATATTATTTTCATTATCCCATGCTGTGTGGTCAGCATATCCATGTTCAAAATTAGGGAATAGATGCATTATTCTTCTTACTTTTTCAAAATTGATATCCTCATATTTTGTAGGGTAATTCTGAAATCCATGCATTAAAACAATATTTGATGTGCCAATTAAAGCAATCGCATTCTCAATTTCATACAAATCTGTTCCACCAACACCCAAAACAACTTTTGTGAGATTGTTTATTTTAGACTTTAAATGACGAAGTAGTTTATAATCGTTTAAACAAACTGAATGAATTTCAACTATCTCTGGATTGAATTTCATTCCATATTCAATAGCCTTGATATCATTAAAAAGCAACATCAGTTTTTTATTGAATTTCGTTGGAATTGACAAAATTTCGTCCCATTGCTTTTCTGTAAACATCCTATCTTTTGCCCAACTATATGCAGGATGATCAGTGTGCATATACTCATCTAGATTAACTGTTAAATGGAATTTTATATAATCAACTTTGGTCTGTTGAGCTATTTCAGTTACCAACTGTTTAAAAAACTCGAAATCACCATCATGGTGCCACGCCGTTTCTGCTATTAATCTCATTCTTAATCAATTTTAATTTTAACGACAATCTTTTTTATCTGCTCCGAGTTTGTGAGAGCAAAACCTGGCATATGCAAATCATTCGGGAAAAACATTGCACACATTCCTCGCGAAAGACAAAGCTTATTACTTTCCTGTCCGACAAACAAAGAGTAATCACTTATTTCATCATACTCCTTATTCACTATTTGATTTACAAAAACTTCAAAGTTTATAATTTCATTTCCACTTATCATGTATTGTAAATCAATATACTTGCGATGAGACTCCAGAATATTATTCTGTACCGTCTTTGTTTCATACTCATTTACGAGAAAAAACAACTTGTCTCCATCAATTTCATGTTTTCCTTTTGGATATTTTGAAAAATCAGTTGTTTGAATAAATTCGAATGCTTGATTTATTCTTTGTCCAAGATTTTTATAGATACTAATATTTGTAACGTGGTCAAAAATCATTTTTAATCAAATTTAATAAAGTTAATATCATTGTTTGCTTTTAAATAATCCTCATGTTTTCCAATGTCAAGCCAATATCCCTCCAAAGGGTAAGACACAACTTTTTTTCCTATTTTTATCAATTCCTCCATAAGATCAGTTGTGTTATAATGTTTCTCTATTGGAATCAGTTTTAACAATTCTCTTTTCATCAAATAGATGCCACCATTTGAATAATATGTATATGTTGGCTTTTCTTTAAAATTTACTACATGTCCGTTACTTGTTTCAAGAACAGCATAAGGAATATCAACTCTATATGGTATTGTTGCTACCGAAAAATCAGCATCCTGTTTAATAAAATCAAGAAAGAAATGTTCGTAATCAATATTTGTCAATAAATCACTATTGGTAACCAGAATGTAATCATGAATAAAGTTTTTTATTTTAGAAACGGACCCGATTGTTCCCAATGGCTCAGTTTCGTAAATATACTGAATAATTGTGTTTTTTTCTTCTCCGTCTCCAAAATACGCCTCTATTTGTTCACCTAAGTACTTAACAGTAATCCAAAAATCATCAATCCCGAATAAGCATAAACGATTTAAGTTATGCTCAAGAATGGGTTTATCTCCGACTTTGAGCAATGGTTTGGGCACCAAGTCTGTTAAAGGCCTTAATCGCTCACCTCGTCCACCTGCCATAATCACAGCATCAACAGGCAAATAGGATTTTATTTTACGAAAGTTAATTACATTTACAATTCGGTCATCTTTATCAAGTATAGGAATAATACGAAAATTATTTTCTCTGAACTCAACGACTTTTTTAATATCCCTTTCCCCTTTTCTGATAAATTTAGGATTCTGCTGGATGATATTTTCCACCAAATCATCAACTCCAAAACCTTTTAAAAGACCTCTCCTAACATCACCATCAGTTAGAGATCCAATCAGTTTTTCATTTTCGTCAACAATAAATATAATTGCATCTTTTGCAAGAGAATCAAGCACTTTCAATGCATCCTTTATCTTGTGTCCTTTTTCAAGAAGGTGTTTTTTGTAGTTATCTATTTGCATAGTTTTTTAAATATTTAATCATTTCCTCTGCTGCTTTTCCATTGCCATATATCTTTGTTTCTTTAGATGAAGAATAACTAGCTGCTTTTGAAATTGCATTGATAATCTCATCCTTTTTGATTTTGCTATTAAAAATATTTGGTGTAATAATCCTTCCTTTTTGCCTGTTCCCTAAGTTTACAACAGGCTTATCAAAACCTGCGGCTTCGATAAAACCACTCGAGGTATTACCAAGTAGCATTGAACAATGCTTAATACAAGTTAAATAACCAAGAGATCCAAAAGATTCGACTCCAATGACATTTGCATTTTTCTCAATAAACTTGTTTAGTTCCGACCTAATTTGCAAACCCATTGTATCTGAATTTGGCATCGTAATTATTATCTGATAGGCCTTGAGCTCAGCAAGAGCACAAATTATTTCATTTATGAAAAATGTATTTTTTTCGAATTCAACTGTTTCGGGATGGAAAGTAAAAAGAATACTAGGAATACTTAAGTCAATACCAAATTTTTCCTTAAATTGTACTAATGTAAAAAGCTGTGTTAGTTTTATGTTGTCAATGCTAAGCGCTCCAGTATTGTAAACATTTTTGTCGTTGCCGATAATTTCAATTACACGTTTTCTATATTCTTCTGCAGCAGTAAAATGAATGTCAGACATTAAAGTTATTGAATGTCTGAACGAATTATCAATTGCGCCTAATGTAGTTTCCCCGCCATGTATATGAGCAATTTTTAGGTTAAAGGGAATTGTAGAACTTACTGCTGCAAACATTTCATATCGGTCACCCAAAGCGATAACCAAATCAAAATTATGTTTGTACCACACTTTAGAAAACTCTTCTATTGTTTTGCCTATAGAAAATGAAATTTCTGCTGGACTATCTCCAGTTGGCATAGTGTCAATTTTCTCTGCAATGTTAAAACCATCTGCATAAATATTTTCAATAGTATTCCCAAATTTTAAGGAAAGATGAGTACCGAATACTAGCAAATTAAGGTCGAAAAAGCTATCTTTTTCTAACAATTCCAATAACGGACGATAAATACCGTAATCAGCTCTCGAACTTGTTAAAACTGCAACTTTCATTTAAAATCCTCCGATTTAAGCATTTGTTCTTCCTCGACATCACTAATGAGAGTTTTTCCAATGTAGAAATCGATATCCATTGGTGAAACCCCGTTTCCAGGTCTTTTGGCGATTAAATCATCTTTCTTTATAACATTTCCCTTAGACAATGCATTTGAATAATGAAGACTTTTACGTGCAATATTTATATTCTTTTTTTCAGATGGGCTTGGGGTTTTTAATCCACTCCCACTAATTGCTAATTCAATATTTCTAATAGATTCAACCATTGACTTTAATTCATCAGGTTCTAAAGATGCTTTATGATCTGGTCCTGGTAAATTACGATCTAAAGTAAAGTGCTTTTCTATGACAGATGCTCCTAATGCGACAGCTGCAATTGCAACTTCAACACCTTGTGTGTGATCAGAGTAACCCACTTTTACCCCAAATTCATTTTTAATATGTTGCATTGCCAACAAATTGACATCACACATAGGAGTTGGATATTCTGTATTGCAATGTAGCAGGGTAATCTTTTCCTTTGGCAAGCCTTCTGAATAAATGACTTCGAGTGCATTTCGAATTTCAGTAATGTCAGCCATTCCGGTTGAAATAATCACTTCTTTAGCTTTTTTCGCAATATGTTGAAGATATGGTTTATTTGTAATTTCTCCAGAGGGTATCTTAAAAAAGTTAATCCCTAGCTTATCAAGAAAATCAATACTCTCAATATCAAAACCTGTGGACAAAAACAAAATTCCTCTTTCTTCAGCATACTCTTTTAATTTGTAATACCATTCTTCAGGCATTTCAAGTTTCTTGAGCATCGAATATTGAGAATCGTCATCATCAACAGTATTTAATTGTTGATATTTAGCTTTTTTTGCTGACTTTGACACTAATCTGGAAGCATTAAATGTTTGAAACTTTACATAGTCTGCTCCTGCATCTGCAGCACTGCCAATAAGCTTTTTTGCAAGTTCAAAACTTCCGTTATGATTTACTCCAGCTTCAGCTATTACTATCGTTTTATTAACCATTCTGCGTTAGTTTTTTTGCTGGATTGCCAGCCCATGTTTCATTATCGGGGATGTCCCCTAAAACGACGGCACCAGCTCCAACAATAACATTATTACCAATATTAACACCTTGTTTTATTACAGAGTTTGCACCAATGAAAGTCTTTGGACCAATAAAAACATTACCGGCTAAAACTGCACCAGGTGCAATATGAGAGAAATCTCCAATATTACATTCATGCTCTACAATTGCTCCAGTATTAATGATTACTCCATTACCAATTTTTGCAAAGGCATTTATACAAGCCCCTGTAGAGATTAAACTTCCACTATTTATTTCCGCGTAAGGTGATACATTTGCCTTTGGACTAATTGCAGTAATAAGTTCAATATTATTACTGTTTAGAAACTTGATAACTTCGCTACGTATTGCGTTATCACCAATCGACACAAAACATGAAGTTCCTTTTTTAAGCAGCTCTTTTAAATTAGTTTCTCTCTCATTTCCAAGATACTTTAACTTAAACGGATTGTAATTTGCTTCATTTTTTTCGAAATAACCTATTATAGAATAATTTAGTTGCAAAAAAATATCTGCAACAACATATGCATGTCCCGAGTAACCAATCAAAGCAACATTTTTCATAAAACAACACTACTAGGAATATTTACAACTCTTTCTTCGAACCAAACTGAATTTGTCATGCTATCTGTTTGACAATTCTCGAACATTGGTAACTTGTGCATTAATTTCCAAATCGGTCTTGTCATAACACCATTCGAATTCGAAAATTCTAAAAATTGGTCTCTTTCTATTTTATCTGCCATAACAATTACATTTAGCCAATAATTTGACCTTGCATTTTTAGGTTCGGAAAAGAAACTAATACCCTCTTTATTATTAAAAAATTCTTTATATTGATTTGCTATTTGCCGCTTATTTTCAAGAATAAGATCAATCTTTTCCAGCTGTGCGCAGCCAATTGCAGCGTTAATATTTGGCATTCGATAATTATATCCTATCTCATCGTGTACAAATTCCCATTGGTGAGGGACTTTTGCTTGTGTTGTGAGATGTTTTGCTTTGGCGGCTAACGCTAAATCATTAAATAATAGCATTCCACCTCCGCCAGTGGTTATAGTTTTATTACCATTAAAACTTAAAATACCAACTTTGCTAAATGTTCCTGTATGCTTTCCTTTGTAAAAGCTCCCGAGGGACTCTGCTGCATCCTCAATCAGCTCAATCTTATATTTTTCGCAAACTTCAACTAATTCTGCGATTAAAACCGGATGTCCAAAAGTATGCATTGGTACACATGCTTTAATTCTACGGCCAGTGTTTATATTAAAACAACTCCCTTTTTTTATTTCTGCATTTTTACTTAACCAGCTTTCAGTTGCTTTTGGCGAAAGTCCCATTGTTTCTTTGTCAACATCCAAAAAAACCGGAATTGCTCCTGTATAAGAAATTGCATTTGCAGTTGCAATAAAAGTAAGAGATTGTGTAATTACTTCGTCGTTTCGCTCAACACCAGATAAAAGCAGAGCCAAATGTAGGGCATTAGTTCCGTTAACACAAGCAACTGCTTTTTGGGAGCCTGTATATTCAGCAATCATTTCTTCAAATCTGTCAACATATTTACCTACACTTGAAACAAAGGTACTGTCAATACAGTCATTCAAATATTTTTTCTCATTACCACAAAAAACAGGAGCATGTAATGGGATAAAGTAATCACTGCTAGAATTATATAAGTCTCTAATTTTATTTATTATTAATTTGTAATCCATTTATACTGGCAAAGAATTTAAATATTGTAAATATCTGTTTTATATTTTTCCAAATTTGCTCTATCTAAAAACCATTTTATTGTATCTTCGAGTCCTGTTTTAATGTCGTAAATAGGTTTCCAGTCTGTAGTTTTCTTTATTAACTTATCATCCCCAAATAATCTAAAGACTTCTGACTTTACTGGCCTTATTCTTTGATTATCCGTAATGAACTTCACATCACTATTCATTATTTCTTTTATCAAATTTAGTGTATCATGCATTGATATTTCTGAATTTGAGGCAATGTTTATTTCTTTTCCAATTGTTTGATTACTAACCGCAATTGCCAGAAATCCTTCTACGGTATCTTTTACATAATTAAAATCACGCGTTGGAGTTAAGTCACCAAGTTTAATTTCTTTTATTCCGGCAGCAATCTGACTAATAATTGTAGGGATTATCGCTCTTGCCGATTGGCGTGGACCATAAGTATTAAACGGACGGACTATTGTAACCGGCAATTCAAATGCGTTATAAAAGCTCATTGCCATGGCATCGGCGCCAATTTTAGATGCTGAATATGGAGACTGTGGCTGTTTTGGGTGATTTTCGTCAATTGGTACATATTGTGCGGTTCCATAAACTTCGCTTGTTGAAGTAACAAGGATTCTCTTTACACCATTTTCTTTTGCTGCCTGACAGATGTTTAATGTTCCTTTAACATTTGTATCAATATAAGAATCGGGTGCAACATAAGAATATGGTATTGCTATGAGTGCTGCCAGATGAAAAACAATATCAATATCTTTAGTAATATACTTACAAAAGTGTGGATCTCTAACATCTCCGCTAACAACTTCTAAGTTAACATGATTAATCCCTTCGAGCCAGCCCCAGTGGTTAAACGAATTATAATATGACAAAGCTCTTACTTTATAACCTTTTTCTAATAGGAGCTCTGTAAGATGTGAGCCAATAAAACCATCTGCACCTGTTACTAAACAATTTTTACTTGCCATAGTATAAGATTTTTATTGCAAACTTAAGCAATTTTCGTCAAACTCATTAAATTAAACCTTATATTTGTAAATAATAGTAATCAATTATCGGATTATAATGAAGAAGAGTTTATTATTTCTAACAATTATTGCTTTTGTTTTTGAAGCGAATTGTCAAATTACAACAGTATTGCCAAAAAACAATGCTTATGTTCCGTTTGATGACGTTGTGTTGCTTTGGAATACTGCATCTGACGCTGATAATTACGATTTGGAAATTTCACTCGCGGCAGACTTTACAACAATATATTTGTCCAAGACTGGCATAATTAACAATACAGACACTTTAAAATTTGATTTTGGGTACAAATACTATTGGCGAGTGCGTTATTTTGATGGCACTTCACACAGCAGTTGGTCTGTTTCAAATTGTTTTACAGTATATCGGCCTAATGATATCTCAAATAATATAGTTTATATCCTAAATGCTGACTCAATTCATCATTCTTCTAGCGCAATTGATACAGTCTATAATACAGTTGGGAGCTCATATTTTGCAACGCAAAATACAGCTACAGCCAAACCCACTTTAGTCCCTAATATAATCAACGGTTATCCAATAATGCGTTTCGATGGGAACGATTTTTTAAATGGGTCTGGTAGTGTTGGTGGATTTACTCAGTATTCATTTTTTGTTGTTACAAAAGCAACAGAATTTGCAAATTTTAGATGGATTTATCAGAATGCACCTTTTGGAACGAACTCGTCATTTTCAGTAACTGCAATAACAGGTTCTAAATTTAGATTTTGGCCACAAGGTGGTAGTGGTACTGGGATTAAAGACTATAATACTGTTGGGACAACGTCTAATTTTTATGCCCTTTCTGTTATAAATGATAATAATTTGAGTACAGCAAAAGCTGAGCTTTTTTTCAACGGCCTTTCAGACGGCACTACGAATAGCAATACACTAACTCATTCTGATATTGGTTATAAAATTGGTGTTTATAACTCTGGTACAAACTTTTTTAAAGGCGACATTGCCGAAGTTATTTTGTATGACACCTGCCTCAATTCTTCAGATAAATTTTTAGTTGACAATTTTTTAAGATACAAATATTTTCCAAGCACATATGTTGAACCGGTGGACCTTGGGCTTGACATTTCAATTAGTGATAGTTTCTGTGACACATTGCTTGTTGCGTATAAGGATTATTTTGCAAGCTACAATTGGAGTACCGGTGAAACAGATTCTATTATAAGTGTTGACAAAAGCGGTACATACTCTGTTACAGCAACGGATATTTATGGTATTCAAAGTATTGATACTGTTTTGGTTTCCTTTCCTTTTGTTAATCAAATAAACGACACACTATTATGCTCAGGTGCAAGCTTATTATGGGATACTGGATTAAGTATTCCTTTTACATTTGAATGGCTTAATAGTTCAGAAACTGGCAGTTCTTTAGAAATGTATTCGGCTGGTGAATTTGCTGTAACAGTATCTGATATTTATGGTTGTAGTTATCATTCAGACACAGCTACAATAAGCTTTGACCCGATAAACATTTTAGATAGCCTTGGTATTGATAGAGCAGTATGTTCCGGAGAGCCAATATTTCTTACTGGTTATAATGGTGAGATTAGTAGTTATTTGTGGAACAACAGCGATACAGAAGAACAAATTAATGTTATTGCTTCTGGTATATATTCCCTTACAGTTACTTCACCAAACATGTGTATATCTGTAGATACTGTTGTCATTACCATAAAAGGCACTGCACCGGATATTGATTTTACTGCCGATACAGTTTGTTATGGTGGTCCAACAAGCTTTTTTGATTTAACTTCAATAATTGCTCCTGATGATTTTAGTTCATGGAGTTGGGATTTTGGCAGTTCTAACTATTCTAATGAACAAAACCCAGAGTTCACATTTGACAGCTTCGGTGAATTTGATATTAGTCTAACTGTTGTTTCTGATTCGGGTTGTTTTAATACAATTACTAAACAAGTTTTAGTCAAGGAAAATCCAGTAGCAGATTTCGTAATTCTAAATGGGAATATCCAATGTATAAACCAGAATGTTGAGTTCAACGATTTATCTCAATTCGTTACTGCAGCACTTTCTTATGAATGGCTTGTCGATGATGAATTATTCTCAAATTCAGCTAATCCTATTGTGAACTTTGATATTGCTGGCAATTATGATATTTCGTTGGTTGCAACTGATAATAATGGATGTACAGATACCTCTACTTCAATTCTGACAATTAATTCAAGTCTACCTTTACCTATTGATTTTTTTACGGTATCTCCTTCGGATAATTATCAATTTTACGACACTAATCAGATTGAACTTAGTTGGAATAATTCTGAAAACTATATTTATTATGTATTGGAGGTGTTTGATCACGATTCTCCTGAAACTCCATTGTTCGAAATTAATACTAATAGTAATTCTGAAACCATTTTAATTGCTGATACTTCTCATTATTTTTGGCTCGTTAAAGCATACAACTTATGTGGCAACTATATCATTTCAAATCTATCTAATTTCAGTATCAATAGTCTTGATACATCAAATATAGGTTTATGGTTCGATGCTAGTTTTGATTTAAGTATTACAAATGACAGTCTTATAAATCAATGGACAGACAGGAAAAACTCTAATATTGTTCAACAATCTATGTTATCATTGGCACCAGTTTTAGATACTGTATCGGAAATAAATAATCAAAAATCAGCAAAATTTGACGGCATAAATGATAATTTTATTTATGATTTTCAAACAGAAGTAGGTTCTTTACTAGCAGTGTGTAATTATAATTCCTCGTCGTTGACATTTCCCGATTACAAAGGAATAATAAACTCTCCAACAGTTGTTAGCAAATCATATATACTTCTTGCTGATAAAAGCACAGACTTAATGTACACTGGTGGTGGCAATCTATTAGGCTCAAACATTAATGTAAATAATGCAAGCAATATGGTAATGTCTCCATTAAGCAGGTTTAAAATAGTTTATGGTTACACTAATACTGCTGAAATATATGAGTCTTTACAAATTGGTGGTGCAATTAGTAATACTGCTCGATATTGGAAAGGGAATATTCCAGAATTAATTGTTTTTGATACTATAATAAATGACACACTTTTGCAACAGTATTACCAATACCTCCGCCACAAATACTCTCCCCCCGTCAACCTACTCTACGACATCCGCATCCCCTACGGCTTCTGCGATACGGCGATTACAACTGCTTATAAACCGTGGTTTACATCTTATGAGTGGAGTACGGGCGCAACCGATTCTATAATTCATGTTAATAAGCCGGGAGTTTATTCGGTAACGGTAACCGATATTTTTGGCTTTGAGAGTAGCGACGATATCAGGGTGTTTTATCCCGAGGTTAACGACTTTGCCGATACTATTGTATGTTTTGGCAATTCGGTGGTTTGGGATGCCGATATTATTGGTGATTATACTTACGCCTGGTATGGCAGCAGCGAAACTACTCAGCAAATCAATATCGATTCGCAGGGCGATTATGCCATTATTGTGAACGATACTCTGGGTTGCCAATATCTCAGCGATACAATTAACTTTAGCTTCGATAATTATGAGTTTACAAGCTCGGTGGGTCCTGCCGATACTACTCTGTGTGCAGGAAACAGGCTTATGCTTGTTGCAAATGCCGACCAAACCGTAACATGGGAGTGGAGCACCGGCGCTTCAAACCCCGAAATCGTTCTCTCAACTACCGGCGAATACTCCGTTACAACTACAAACTGGCGTGGTTGCCAAGCTGTCGATACTATAAACGTAACTATTAACGGTACTGTGCCGGAGCCAAACTTCGAAAGCCTCGGGCACTGCTCCCAAAACCCCGTTTACTTCACCGACCTCTCAACATCACCCGAAGGCACAATCAACTCCTGGACATGGTCAATAAACGGCGAAGTCTTCTCAACTGAGCAAAACCCCAGCTGGGTGAGCGGAGTCGAAGCCAGCGAGTTCGAAGTGAAATTAGTAATCGAAACCGACGCCGGTTGCTCCGATTTTATAACAAACAATCTTACAATATATCCTCTACCAACAGTCTCATTCACCCCACAACTCGTCTGCCAAAATACCGCAGTAGAATTTACCTCCACATCATCCGTTGCCGGCGGAACTATTATAAACGATATATGGGCATTCCTCCCACAATCTAAGGTGACTGAGGAGTCCGACGATAGGAGGACGTCTCGAAGTCACCGCTCAACTATTACTAACACAGACTTACCGCGCGATTCTAAGTTACCGCGCGATTCTATCGCGTGGTTCCCGAAACCGCGGTATTCGAGCAAAAGCTTAATAACTCACACCTTCACCACCCCCGGCTACCACACAGTCCAACTTACAAGCACCACCGATGCCGGCTGTGTTGACTCTGCCGAATTTGAGGTTTATGTAAAGCCTGCCGAGTTACCACAATTTTCCGCCGAAAACACATGTTTGGGAGAGCCGGTTTACTTTATCAATCAAACGCCTTACAATCCTGTGTCTTTGATTTCCGAAATTAATTGGGATTTTGGCGATGGCGAAAGTTCAGATATCAGTTCACCTCAGCATATTTTTGAGGATGCTGGTCTGCACGACATCGGCCTAACAATAAATTACTCAAACGGCTGTATTTTAGGCACAACTCAGGAGATAGAAGTATATCACAAACCCGAGGTCGATATTATTTCGCTAAGTGCATGTGAGGGCAGCGCATTTGGACTAGTGCCTCAGGCAAGTGTCGAGTCCGGAAATATTTCAACATATAATTGGCAACTTGGCGATCCGGTATTTTTTGAATCTGATCAGGAGTCTCCCGATTTGGGAATATCCGATGCCGGAAATTATCCAATTAGTCTCAATGTAAGCAGCGATTTGGGTTGTAGCACATTGGTAAGTGACACTTTGCGAGTTCATGTAGCCCCGGAATCCGATTTTACAGCAAGTCCTACATGGGGAGCTGTGCCTCTTTGGGTCGATTTTACAAACACTTCGTTGGGAGCAGAAGCATACACATGGTCAATCAACAACGAGCAATTCTCATCCGACGAAAATCCTTATTTCGTATTTCAGGATTCCGGTCTGTTTGTTGTGGAATTAACATCATACAATGAGTTTGGCTGTCATGATATTTCGACATTAACCATAAAATCTGTTATCCCGGTAATGGATATAATTCTGTACTCATTGCGAACAGTTGTTGAAGGCGATTATTTAAAGACATCGGTTTACATAATCAACAACGGAACATTGCCTGTCGAGCAATTGAATTTAGATTTAAATTTAGGTTCCGGAAAAATTTACCGCGAGACGATAGAAAACTTTGAGCCAAGTCAGGTTTTGGACTACACATTTACTTTCAAGCCATATTTGGCCAGTGGCGAATTACCCGAATTGGTGTGTGTTGAGGCAGTTGATCCAACTTACGGCATTTACACTGATATAAATTACGAAAACAATACCGTTTGCAACACAAATGTTCAAAATCTGTTGGTTTTCCGCCCATATCCAAATCCGGCAAGCAATCAGATAATCTGCGAATTTATCACAGCAAAAACAGAAGATATTACAATTACATTAATTAATGGTATAGGAAAAATTGTACATCAGCAATCATATCCAAATCACACCGGCTATCAAAAAACACTAATCGATGTAAGTACTTTCTCTCAGGGCGTTTATTATTTGCAGATAAGCACAAGCACAGAAAAGCAAAGCTTTAAGATTGAGGTAAATAGGTAATCTGTGTTTTTTGTAACCCCACGCTACCGCGCGATTATATCGCGTGGTGCCACCAGAAAACAGCCGTGAGACGGAGTCGAGCGGCATTGCGCTATCCTTACCTTTACCACGCGTGGTTCCGCAAGTAAGCCCAACTACTAACATAAACAGCGAGCACCATTTAAATATTAATGGTCCCACGCTACCGCGCGATTATATCGCGTGGTGCCTACGACGGAGTCAAGCCGCATCGCGATGATCTATAGTGGCAGGAACAGAAACTCAAGTTAAAAGTATATGTCACTTCGGCTGGCTCAGCGCACCGCCTACGGACAAAAACTGAAAAGCATAAGCAGTTTTTACTAACATTTATGTCCTACGGACAAAAAAACAGTAATCGGTAAAATTTGTAATTCGCCGAATCATAATTCGATATTTTGAACAAATACAGCAAAATTATCGAGTTACTCCAAACTAATTACAAATTATACAAATTATTTGTCGAAGGAAATTAATCTGTTAAAAAAATTATAATGATACAATATTTAACAATCGAATCCCGTTAAAATCCCGACTAGCCAAAGGCTGAGTCGGGATTTTAACGGGATTCCTCCGTTCTTCTGTTCGTTTGTTTTTTTACCACTAACGGCTTTAGCAACGTTTTTATGAGTGTCCTCGAACAGCCAGTTGGCTGATTCGGTACCCTCGCTACTTTTGTAGCAAAATACGAAAAACACGAAAGGGCTTGTCACTGCGTTCGCAGTGCAGCAACCGACCGCAGGGAGCTCACGCAAGTAATCTGTTTAACAACTACCAATTCTAACAGCGAGCACTCAGACGATGGAAAGTAATCAAACGCTACCGCGCGTAGGTTGCCTAGCGAAGTCGAAGGGCAAATGATAAACCGATAAACTCGCCCCTACATAGAAATACGTAATCAGAGTTAAAAAATATTTCCGTAGAATGTGGTCTTTATACAATTTTTTGTAGATTTGCACTTTATACCACATGGTATAATACCAACTAGTATAATTAAAAGGCATTTATGAAACGTTCACCATTTATATACGGGAATACGGTATCTTTGGAATCATTTACAAACAGAGAAGAGGAAACTAAAAAGCTATATAATAATTTAGTAAATGGAATTAATACAAGTATTATTTCACCAAGAAGGTGGGGCAAATCTTCATTAGTAGAAAAAGTAATATCTGATATTAACAATCAAGAGAGTGGTTTTAAAACAGTGGTTATAGATTTGTTTTCTGTTAGCTGCGAAGAAGAGTTTTTAGAAACTTTTGCCAGAGAGGTAATCAAAGCATCATCATCTAAATTTCAAGATTGGATAAATAGTAGTAAATATTTTTTTAAACATATTATTCCTCAGATTAGTATTGGAGTTGATCCAACTACGGACTTTAGTTTAAGTTTTAATTGGAATGAAATAAAAAAGCATAGTACTGAAATTCTGAATTTGCCAGAAGTAATCGCAGAAAAAAAAGCTATAAATTTTATTGTTTGTTTAGACGAATTTCAGAATCTTTCAGGGTTTAAAGATTACGAAAATCTTGAAAAGAAAATGAGATCTGTTTGGCAACGACATAAAAATGTAACTTATTGTTTATATGGTAGTAAGCGACATATGATGTCTGAGATATTTAACAATCCGTCTAAACCATTTTATCGCTTTGGAGATATAGTAATTCTAAAAAAGATTAGAAAAGAAAAGTGGATTGACTTTATAATTAATGGGTTTAAAAAAACTGGGAAGTCTATCTCTGAAGAATTTGCCACCCTAATCCCAGAATTAATGGAAAATCATTCTTGGTATGTTCAACAGTTGTCTCATTACACTTGGAATAATACTAATAAAGTTGTAAGTCGCAATGATATTGATTTTGCATTAAATGAATTGCTACGGGCAAACTCTCCACTTTATCAGCAACAAATTGAGATTATTAGTACAACCCAATTAAACCTATTAAAAGCCGTATTATCTGGAGAGACTCAACTTACAAGTTCGAACGTTATGAGTAAATATAAATTAGGGACACCTAATAATGTAAATAAAAATAAGACAAGATTGGTAAATGATGACATAATACAAGAGCACGAAGGACTATTCGAGTTTGTTGACCCCGCTTTTAAAATTTGGTTTAAAACGCATACCTATTAGTAGCAATGACCTCCATCATAAAGCTAAGTGTGTGTGGTCATTGCGAACAAAGCGAAGAAACCTGCATGGTCCCACCAAAAACAAAAAAAATACTATTATGATTAGGTCAAAGTCCCTAATGAATATTCGAGTTTCTAAAAAAAATATTATTTTTACATCAAAGAATCAGAACAAGAAATTACAAATTAAAACTATTAATCAAAACTCACAACCATGATAATTAAACAGCTGATTATCTTAATTTTGATTATTTTCTCGGTAAATTTTACTTTTGCACAAAAGCAAAAAACATCAAAAGTACGTGTGTATGTAGGTACAATTGAAAACTTTGGAACAGGCGCTAAAGAAACAGGCGGGCGCGATTTAGAGTTCAGAACAACAGAAACCCATCAAGGAGTATGGAAAAGTGAATGCGATTGGGCATTTGAAGTTGTTTCCGGCAAAGTGGACAAAATTTATGCAGTAACCATTAATAAATACGACGCTTGGGCAACGGTAAAATCTGATATTAGCACAGGCCGAATTTACGACAAATCAACCTTTAGCCGGTATTTTAATCAACGCGACATCGAAAAAGTGAGATTTTCAGTAAACGGATCTCATGGACAATACACAAAAAAACCATGTGTTGTTGATGTATATGTAATTTATGAAACTAACTTAGGAGCCGGCACACAATACAAATCGAGTTTACCAAAAGGAGGCAGTAATGTTTTTGTGGATGGTACATCAACACCATTGACAATAAGTTTATCATATCCGGGAAATAAATCATTAAAAATCGAAAATCCTATAGTTGGTTCACTTGGTGGTACACATTATGACAACTACAGCAAAAGTCCAATAATAAATCTTGACGAAACAGGATTTGCTAAATTAGAATATTTCCCACCCAAAAGTCTCAGCGAAGAAAAATGGCAAAAACTTTCTGAACAAGCCGGATTATTTAACGTTAGTGACCATATACCACTAAAAATAGTAATAGAATATCAAGATTTTGAAAATAAAAGTAACTACGATACCCTAAATCTCAATCTACGAAGACCACCTGTTGTTTTTGTTCATGGATTTTTGGGTGATTACGACACCTGGGGTACGATGTCTTTAAATTTAAAAGCTCGAGGATTCGAAAACATTAGTCAATCCTACAGAGTTGGTTCCGGCTCTATCGAGGAGCAATCAGAAGCTCTTGCGAAAGATATCGCAAGGATTACCGAGTTTTCGTCCTGCAAAAAAGTTGATTTAGTTTGTCATTCAATGGGAGGATTAATTGCTCGAAACTATGTTCAAAGCAATTATTATGCAGGTAATGTACGCAAGCTTATAACTGTTGGAACTCCGCATCATGGTGTACCTTACTCGGGATATTTATTTGGTAAGATTGGTTCGATGTATTACAATACTCACAAAATTGCAATAAATCAACTACTTGAAAATAGCCAATTTTTGCGCAACTTAAATGGAGGCGAGATATCAGGTTATCATCGGGTTGCAGGCATCGAATATGGAAATATTTATACCAGCGGATGGGATGGAATTGTATATGCGAGTTCGGCACGTCTTAATACGGTGCCCGCATATATTGTCTATGATATTCCACATTCGAGCATGATTGGAGACCCATCTCTAACAAATCATCCCGAGGTCGAAAATCAAATTGTTTACTGGTTACTTAATAAAATTAAACCTACACCAAACATTCACATCAATGCAGAATTGTCCCAAGCTTGTCGTGGAGATATTTATCGCGGATATTTCCCAACAGGATCGTATGATATTGTGGAAGAAAAAATCACTAAGTTTCCATCAACTTTTGAGCTATACAATAGCCTTATCACAAAAGAGAATGGCAAAGCAATTTTACATCTTAAAGCCGGATCCAGAATCTGGGGGACAATCTATCTTTACCCAAATTCCGAAATTCATATAGCTAGTTGTAGCCCTCAATACATGGAAGTTCGGTTAATAAACGGAAAAGCTCAATTCAGGAGTTATAAAAGCAATGGGGCTCACTTTATAGTTCAAATTCACGATAAAAACAATGAAACTTATATTAAAGATGGAAAATTTGTTTTTAGCCCAATGGCAGTAATTACAGGATTAAATACCGAGTTTGCAGTAGAATACGAAGATGAATTAAAGATTATTGGAATGGAAGGTAAGATGGAAATTCTTACAAATCCAAAATTTGACAATGAACCAACAATTATTAACCAAAATCAGTCGGTAATAATCAAAGGTAATAAAATTACCGAAACTAAGCATGAGATTCCGAATTGGACAATAAATACTAATCAGTTCGAAAAGGATGCTGCAAAAAATCCTGCCGATGAGATTGATTCATATAAAAACTTTAAACCCGACCTATCACAAAATGAGGATGAGCAAAATGATAATAATCAGGATGATAATATAGAAAACAAAAAAGACAACAAGCAAGATAGCGGAGACGCTGGTATTACTTATTTAATTATCGGACTGATTGTTATTTTTGCTGTAATCGCAATAATTGTTGTCGTAATAATATTGTTGGTTAAAATTATTAAGAAAAAAAAATAAGGTAATTCTACTAGGGAAACTTGAAAAATTGAAAGATGTGAGCGCGCAGGACTCCCCTAGGTCATTGCTCCGATGTTTATCGGAGGTCGAAATGAGGGACGCAGGGGCGCGGTGGTAAAAGGGGAAAAAAAATAAGGTAATTTTTCGAGAAACTCGAAAAATTTGTTTAAAAAAAACAAACAAAAAAGGACAAAACTTAAAAAAAATTAGATATGAAAAACTACAAGACAATTATCGCGAGTATCATTATGTTAGCAATTTGCATTGGTTTTACATCCTGTAATGGGAATCCCCCCGACAAAAAAGACACAACGACAATCTCCGGGATTGTTACAGATGATGAAAACTATCCAATGTCAGATGTTGAAATAGTCATTGATGGGATATCTAAAAAAACTGACAAAAACGGAACATTTCTAATCGACAAAATAGAAATAAAAAATGAAAATAAAGTCATCAGGTTTTCAAAACCAGGGTATTTTGATAGTTATCGAACGGTCAATTTGTCGGAAGAATTAACTCAAATTCAGATTGCATTACTGCCATTTGGAAATAAACACGGCTTGAGGAGCAACTCTACTCAGATGCAAAACAATCGTGGAGGTGTTTTACGTCTATCCGATGGTTCAGAAATTGTATTTGAGGCTGGATCATTAAGCACATCTGACGGTAAAACTAATGTTTATGCATGTTTGACTTCTCCCGACGAATATATATTTGCTTCGAGTATCCCGGGTAACGGACTTAAAGGAATCTATGATGATGAAATATATCAGTTAATAGCATATTCTTTGTTTAATGTTGAGATCCAAGATTATCAACAAAAACCGGCAAAACTAACTAAACCGGCTATTCTAAAAACAAAAATTGCGGTGCAAGATTTAGAATATATGCCCAAAGAAATGGAGTTGTGGTCGTTTGACAAAGAATCTGCAACGTGGAAGTTCGAAAAAATGGCACAAAAACAAGGAGCATATTATGTTGCCGAAGTTGATCATTTCTCATCGTGGATGTTTGGTATATCGACAAATCAAGTTGCAAAAGTTAAAGGGAAAGTAATAGACCGCAGCGGCAGGGTGATTGCAGGACAAAATGTAATAGTTGGTCAAACTACATCTGTAACAAAAAACAATGGCAGTTACGAGGCTGAGGTTCCGGCGAATCAAACTTTTTTTGTCGGCATGAAATACAAAGGCTTCGAAATAAAAATGGAAGCAGGTCCGTTGAGTGATGGCGAAACTCTAGAAATGGACTTATCTGTTCCGCCAATGACAATGGTTTCGGGAACAATTACAGATTGCCAAGGGAACAAAATTGGAGGACAAGCTACATTAACATGGGGAGAGCCCGATTTCTCAACAAATTTTACAAAATCCGGCGATTTTGAGTTATCAATACCATCAGCAGTACAATCTGCAAATCTTACTATTAAAGTCGGAGACTCGATACGCACTAAGGAAATAAAAAATCCAAATAAAAGCACCGAAATTAATGCCGGCAAATTTGAAATATGCATCGAAAGTGATGAAAATCAATCAGAAAATACCGAAAATGATATTAGTGAAAAAGAAGAAAATAAAAAAGAAGAGAAAAAGCCCGAAAAACCAAAAGCATTAAATCCTGTTGGGGTATGGAATTTTTACAGCAGATCGGATGGAAAGAACTTGGTTAGTTATCATCGATTTACAATAAATGCCGACGGCACATATCAGGAAGATTATCAACCTCATGGAAGCACATATATTGGTGGAACAAAAGGGACTTGGCAAGTAAACGGCAATGTTATAACTTTTACTTATGTCTCCGGAGGAGGCGAATCATATACAATAGAAGGAAATATAATGAGTCGCAAATCGGACGATGGCATAGTTTTCAAATTTAAAAAATAGGTGCTAAACCCAACCGCTAAGGTGACTGAGCGATTCACTGCAAGCACTGAGGTAAGGTTGGTGAGCTTGTCGAAGTGGGTTTTTATGTTCTTTTTTCAGAACATAAAAATGTCTCGAAGTCACCGATCAACATGCTTTACATTAAAGCAAAATTAAATCAATAATGCTTTGCAAAATAGCAAAATAGACGTATATTTGCTAAAATAAAAATCAATTATGGAACAATTACTAAGAAAATCTAAACAAAAAATCCAAAATGCACCTCTTAGCTTTAAAAGGTATTTGTTTAATCAGATAAATTTCAAAAATCGCCAAATTAGCATTTTAGGTGGTAGAGGTACGGGTAAAACCACAATTTTACTTCAAATTGCTGCAACAAGAAAAGACACATTGTCATTATATGTAGCACTAGATGATCTTTTCTTTACCGATAACACAATGTATCAATTAGCCGAAGATTTTGATAAACATGGTGGCAAATTACTTTTATTTGACGAAGTTCATAAATATCCGGGATGGTCACGAGAATTAAAGTTGATTTATGATGATTTTCCTGAACTAAATGTAATATTTACATCTTCATCAATATTGGATATTTACAAGGGAGAATCAGATTTAAGTCGCAGAACAATTTCTTATGTCTTAAAAGAGATGTCATTTCGTGAATATTTGTTATTTTATGAAAACATTAATTTGCCAAAACTATCACTTGAAACCTTGCTCAAAGATCATGAAACTGTCAGTTTAGATTTGGTGAAAAGAATCAAACCCATTAAATATTTTTCATCATATATAAAACATGGCGCATATCCTTTTTATAATGGTAATGTAAATGAATATTATCAGCAACTTAAAAACATCATTAATTTGATTCTCGAAGTTGATTTGCCTGCAGTAAAATCAATTGAATACAACAATATTGCTAAATTAAAACGATTGCTTTATGTTTTGTCCGTTAATGTGCCCTTTACACCGAATATTAGCAAGCTCAGCGAAAAAGTCGGATTAACTCGCAACTCATTAGTAGAAGCATTGCATTTATTAAACAAAGCTGAACTTATCCAAATATTATATAAGCAAACAAAAAGCATTAGTGTTTTAAACAAGCCTGACAAAATATGGCTTAATAATCCAAATTTGAGCTTTGCCTTAAGTGAGGGAGCCCCTGATATTGGCAATTTAAGGGAAAGTTTTTTTATCTCTCAATTAAGTATTTTGCATGATATATCATTAGTTGATAAAGGAGATTTTATTATTGACAATAGATATGTTTTTGAAGTTGGAGGCAAAAACAAAACACAGAAACAAATTAAGGACTTACACAATGCTTATATCGTTAAGGATGATATCGAAACAGGTATTTTAAACATCATCCCACTATGGTTATTTGGACTTTTATACTAATGCCAAAATGCTATCAAAATACCCGTATTAAGTGACAATCAACCACCAAGGTGACTGAGCGATGCACTGCAAGCACTGAGGTAAGGTTGGTGAGCTTGTTGAATCATCGAAGTGAGCCTTGTCGAAGTAAGCGAAGAAACCTGCATGGTTCCACCAAAATTGTGGGATAAAAAATACCATTAAGCCTCAGCCAAAACTCCAATACTCAATTTTAACCCTTTAACTTTTAGCAAAACTTCACCACAAGCCTCGAGGGTCGAACCGGTTGTAACAACATCATCAACGAGTAAAACATGTTTGTTGATTATTAAATTATCGTTGTGAATTACGAATTTACCTGAAACATTTTTCCATCTTTCCTCCCGAGACATTTTTGTTTGAGTAACTGTTTCTACGTTTCTAACTAAAACTTCGGTCAGCATCTGGATATCAGTAACAACAGATATGCCTTTTGCAATCATTTCGCTTTGATTATAGCCTCTTTGTTTTTGTCGATTAGGATGTAACGGTACGGGAATAACAAAATCAATATCTTTAAAATTTCCCGAACTACGCATTGCTGCTCCTAACTCCTTCCCAAGAATAACTCCTATTTCAGGTTTGCTTTTATATTTAAGGCTGTGTAAAAGTTTACGAAATCGACTCCCCTTATAAAAATGGAATAATGCAAAAGCATTTTCAAGCTTAATCCTACCGGCAAATAGATTTGCAATTGGATTATCGGGATCTTTGCAATAATCTGTGCGCGGTAAATCGTAAAGACATTTAAAACAAATAGGAGGCTCATTTTTATTTAAAGCAGCTCCACACGATTCGCAAACATGTGGGAAAAACAAAAACCAAAAATCTTCCAAATATGTAATAATTCTTTTCAAAGTGATAATTATTTAGGTGCCAATTTAATAATATACTCTATTTTGGGCTTTTCGACACTTCGGTAAACTCAGTGCAGGCAAGCTCAATACATCGCATGGAGCATAGGGCATGGGGCAATAAGTGCAGGGTGTTAACACAATGCTTATACTGCAATTTAGCACAATGTTTTTATTAGCACAAATGCTATTCTCTCTACAATATAAGCCCCATGCTCC
>JAFGVU010000108.1 GCA_016937855.1 Bacteroidales bacterium
AAAAATAAAAATAAATGTAAAAGATACTTCTAATAATAATATTGTTATATATTGTGACCAAATTAAGTCAATAACAGCTAATTTAACAATGGGAACAACGATTAATTCTGGACAAATAACTGCTTCAGGAAATACAAGTGTAGTATTACATATTGAAACCAATGATGCAAAATATAAAATACCAAGAACTTCGGCTAATGATACTGAAATATTAGATTACATTTTAAGTAAAAATGCTTTATTTTAGAGTAAAATATAGAGAATATTATAATTAAAACAAATTAATTTACACATAACAAACAATTGAACTGGATTTTACTATTTTCACCTTTCTTGCAGAGCAAGAAAGTCGCCAATACCTACACTTCGTTCCGGCCGTAAAACAAGTTAATTGGACGTTCGATGGACGCCTTCGGCGCTAAATAAGAAAATAGGCAACGTTGTTGCTTTAAGAAATATAGAGGAGGTAGTTATGAAAAACTATCAATGTTCAAAGTGCGCAGCAGCTGTAAAAAATGCGTCAACCCCAAGTGCATTTAATTGCCCCAAAGGTGGTCATCATCAGTGGACTGATCTTGGTGAAGTGGGTGCGACTAATTATCAGTGCAAGAAGTGTTCACTTCTAATTCAATCAAAGTCAACGCCGAGTGCATTTAATTGTACATCCGGTGGACATCATACCTGGACGAAACTATAAGGTAAAAACTTCCGACTGTGAAGATGACAACACTGTCGGAAGTTTTAATAAATAGGAGTGATTATGGAAGCATCAACAACAATCAAGCAAATGTTAGCAGGAAACAAGATATTCGTTCCAGCATATCAACGAGCATATTCTTGGGATACGGAAATCGAAAAAACAAACACTCCCAAGCAAGTTAATGTATTTCTTTCTGACCTGATAGATTATAATAAAAGTTCAACTAAAACACGTTATTACTTTGGACATTTCCTATTCGAAGAAAAAGAAAAAACAACCTTTGGCGTAATTGATGGTCAACAACGAATGACAACTATTGTCATTTTTCTTTCAGCTTTGTTCAATCGGCTGAAGCAAATTCGAGTTTTAAAGGAAGTCGAACAAGAAACATTTGAGGATATTATAAAAAGAAATTCAACTTATCGTTTTGATACAGTTGATTATGATAAACAATTGTTCAGGGATTATGTGATCGATCAAATTAAAAAAGACAAGAAAGCACTTGAAACTGAATCAGCAAAACGAATCGTAGTGGCTTTTGATTTCTTTAACGTGCATTTTTCAGATAAAGATGAAAAATATTTGCTTAAAATGTTGGATACAATACAAAATGCCTCTTGTACGACACACCCTGTAAAAGATGAATCAGAAGCAATTCAGATGTTCATTTTTCAAAATAATCGTGGTAAAAAGCCATCTCACCTTGAAATTATTAAAGCTCAGTTTATGTTTAATGTGCATCTCTATGGAGCTGAAGAGAAAGAATCATTAATTGAAGAGATAAAAATTAGATTTGAAAAAATTTATAAATCAATATCGTCAATTGAATACCGTATAAATGAAGATGATGTATTAGCTTATACTCTTCGCGTTCACTTTAATTCTCTGTGGGAAACAAACGCCATTGACAAAATCAATAAATTGATTTCGGAAACTGATCCAATTCCATTCATCAAATCATTTACTCAATCACTTGCAATAAGTTTTGAACATTTAACAACCTTCTTCGGAAAAGACGAGAGAGAAAATATTGAAATTCATTCGCTTGTAACACTTGGTGGAATAGGTATTGCCATGCCATTTATTATCAAGGCTTACAAGTTCGGTTTACCAACTACTAAAATAAATTTGTTGTGTAAGAATCTAGAATCTTTAGTTTTAAGGCATCGCCTAATCGGCACAAGAGCAAATATTACTTCACGCCTAAATGATGTATATCAGAAATTTAATACTGAAAATATTGAACTTAAACAAATAATTGATAGAATTGAATTTCTTAAAACAACAAAGGATTGGTGGTGGTCTTATTGGAGCAATAGTGAACTAGAACATTTGATTCATGGTGCTATAAACCATTCAACGGCCAAGTACATACTCTGGAAATATGAAAATTATTTAGAAGGACAAGGTAAAAGCGGTTACTCGCCGACTCGGTTCGAGAAAATAGTTAGCCCCGAATTGGAACATATTGCACCACAGACAGAAAATCCTGAAACTGGTTATGATAAATATGACGAAGAATTTATTAATCAATATATTGATTGTCTTGGAAATTATTTATTGATTTCAAAATCGCATAACTGCTCAATAGGGAATAGGCCATTTTTAGAAAAACGGACTTCCTATACTTATTTAGCACAACAAAGAGAAATTCTGGATCTCACTAAGGACGAAGTAATTTGGAATAAGGAAAAAATAGATATCCGGCATAAAAAACTTGTTGATTTTATACTACAAAAACTTTAACTACTAAGTTGGTTAAATTCTTAGGAAAAGGAGACATTGAACAACTGCTTCAACCTGACAATTCCTGTTGTCATGATTTGCGCTGATCGCTTCGCTCGGCACAAATCACGCCAAGCCCTTCGGGCCGGAATTGCAGGTTAAGCAAATGTTAAATCGACCTTTTAATTGATATTATTTTAACGATATTAATTGATGCTTAGAAATTGTTTAGCATATTAAAAAAATATTAAAATA
>JAFGVU010000109.1 GCA_016937855.1 Bacteroidales bacterium
GAATTTTTTATGTAGTAACAAAAGAGTAATTAAAAATTAGTGATTAAAAAAAGACAACACAGCCTCCTCGAAAAGAACTGTGTTGCCAGAAAATGTTAAACCGAAGTTTATACTTCACAAAATTAACTAAAATGATAACTAAAATTTTAAAAAAAGGTAAAAATTCGACAATTAGTAGTTTATTTGCAGGAATAGTGGTAATTATGGCTATGTTTATGGTGGTGGGTTGTGAGAAAGAGGAAAGTTTGTTGCAAAAAACAACAGGTAATAACATTAAAACATTTAGTTCTGAAGAAGAATATGTTGCAGAAGTAAATAAAGTTGCAAATATGACTTATGAAGAATTGTGTGAATACGAAGATAGTAAAGGGTTTTACTCTCTTGGACGAAAGTGTGATGAGATTTATTTTCAGGCAAATCCAGAGAATTTTAATTCTAGAGAAGAATTTGTCCAATTTGTGGAAAGCAACTCTGAATATATCGAGTTGGTGACTGATTCTAACAAAGAATTAACTCTTGAAATAAAATCTGGATATAATTCTAATAGATACTTGGTGGGAGAGGATGGTTTATTTAGAATTTCAAATAACTTATACAAGGTTATTGACAATTTTACAATTTACACAAATAGTAATAATATTGAAAAAATTAAAAGAATAAATGCGTTAAACTATCAAGATTATTTGGAAGATTCTACTATTGAATTCCCTAGTTATGTAAAACAGCCTCAAAGTAAAACAACTGCAGAATATTATGACATCGATCGTGAGGTAATAAATGGTAATAATAAAACTAAAATTTTTATGAATACATGGGCTTTTGATCATCCTCAACAAAATGATACATATTTGCAAAGTGATTTTGTAGTACGTCCTTATCATAAAACCTTATGGGTTTGGTATTATTGTTCACGTACTCTGTCTTGGGACATTGATGCAAAACTTGTTGCTCATTTTGGTGATGATATTTGGGCTGGCTGGATCATAGATGAAAATGAGTCTGGTGTATATGATTCATATAGATCTCACACTTGGTTTGTATGGTTAGATCAAGGATTAGATAATGGAGGATATTCAGATATATATTGGGTTGAATTTGATTGGTGTCATTTTTGGGGAACTTCACCAGATGCAGGTCCAGCACGTTATGATATTTACTAATTATGAGATATCCAATTTATTACATTATCATTTTATGTTTATTAAGCTCGTCTTGCCGTGAACTGGTGCAAGACGAGTTTCCTGATTTCGAGAATTCAGTAACTGTAAATACCCTTATTGGTGCCGGAGATACTGTAAAAATTTATTTAGCATACACAGACGAACTCAATGGAAATCCGCTTGAAACCATTAAAAATGCTGGGATTTTAATGTCTAATCAAAATTTGGAAAGTATTAGTTTTACCCATCAAGGGAATGGATTGTATGTGTCAAATTATGTTGCACAGATAAATGACACCTTAAATTTAACAGTACTTGTGCCGAACGAAGATGTTGTAACATCTTCCTGTGTTGTGCCGGAACCAATAGAAATAATCGATGCAGATGTTGATCCCTATGGCTGCGTTAATGACGAGGGGGTTGCAATACCTTTGGCAAATGTAAAAATTAGAAATAATTTTGATAATGCATTTTATGGGGTTGTTTATGTTAAATCATATGTAGAGGAGCCTCGTATCTCAGAGGACTTAAATAATCCCGGCGCATATATTATAGATACTGTATATGTTTTAAACTCAGATTATAAAGCAATTGGTATAATTGACAATATTAACGAGTTTGGTGAATTTCTTGAAAAAGAAATTGAAGTATTTAAATTATTTGATTCTAACCGAATAATTTCTGTGGCATTTCAATTTAAACTTAGAACAGTGGATTATAATTATTACTCATATCTTATTAGCATTGGTGCTTTTGAGGTTAGCAGATACACGGACTTTTCTAATTCTTATATTGCACCTTCTAATTTATTTTCAAACATCGAAAATGGGTATGGCATCATGGGAGCTTTTTCAGAATTTGAAACAGATACAATTTTTAAATAATGCGATGTATGAAAAAGTACTACAGTTTATTTGCAATACTTATACTTACTTATGCATGCATTTTTGCCCAAACTCATGTTTCGGGTTACGTGTATGATGCTAATACAAAAGAAACAATCATTGGTGCAAACGTGCTCGACACCATAGTAAATTCGGGCACAAGCACAAATACACAAGGCTATTTTTCACTTATTGCTACATCACCTGTTCTTAAAATTTCATTTATTGGATACGAAACAAGTTATGTTGATATCAGTGTTATCGACGATAATTTTCTCAATATTTACCTAAAAGAATCAATTGAGCAGTTGAAGCAGGTTGAGGTTTCGGCACAAGTTGAAAACTACATGAATGCACCAAAACTAGACATCAAAGATATCAAGAATTTACCTGCAATTGGCGGTCAGCCCGATGTATTGCGTGCAACCAGAATACTTCCCGGGATTCAAACTCAGAATGAAATATCCAGCTTACTGATAATAAGGGGTGGAGACCCAGGGCAAAATATGTATTTGCTTGACGACATTGAATTGTTATCAGTAAATCATCTAGGCGGCATTATGTCGGTTTTTAATCCTGATATTATCAAAGATGTGCAGATTTACAAAGGTGGTTTTCCTGCTAAATATGGTGGAAAACTATCCTCGATTGTTGATATTACTCAGCGAAATGGGAATGCATCGAAATTTAATGGTTCATTGGGGATTGGAATTACAGATTTGAACTTGAGTTTGGAAGGAAAGCTTGGAAGTAATACAACATACATTATTAATGGCAGGAAAACAGCCTTTGACCCGTTGTTGTACGGATTAACATCAATTATAGAGGGTAACGCTTCGAAAATGTTTTATGGCTTTTATGATGCCAGTATGAAAATTTCCTGGACTGCTAATGATAAAAATAAATTTCATTTTAATGTTTTTCAAGGAGACGACTACATCCATAATAAAAGTAATTTAGCAGTAAACAACACAGAAGTTAAAGCAAAAAAACATTGGGGAAATTTTGCTCTTGCCGGATCCTGGAATAGTACAGCAAATTCGAGGCTTTTCGGGAAAACCGTTTTATCATACACTCGATATAGAGTGAAGGATTTTGAATCATACAGTAGCGACACAGTTAGTGACTACAAAAAGAGATTTTTATCTAGTGTTGATAACCTTTGCATAAACTCAAATTGGACATATAGAATTTCTAATGCATGGCGAATCGACGCCGGGTTACATTCCTCATTTGGATATTACACGCCCTATAATTATAGGATTACAGGGGAAAGCTCTTCGTTTTCAAAAGTCTCCAATGAAATTTTCAATAATGCTGTATCTTTATCAAACAAATTAGACATATTAAATTTTTTTAAGGCGGATATTGGTGTTCGTGCGACCAATTACACATACTCCGATGTCAATGAGTTTATTTTAGAGCCAAGATTAAATATTAGCTTTAATATGAAAAAATACGGGCTCATAAACATCGATTACATGCATGTTAGCCAAACATCTCATTTATTTCTCTCTCCAGGAATTATCTATGTAAATGAAACTTGGTTACCTGCATCCAAAGGGGTTCCGGTATCCAAATCAAAACAATATTCTGTTTCCTGGAGTAAAAATTTCCATAACAATATGTTTGCGTTTAGTGTTGGGGCATATCATAAAGACATGTCAGATTTAATTACCGCAAAATCCATTTGTTTTGATGCTACCAGCCTTGAGAAATGGGAGAGTATTGTTGAAACAAACGGTGTAGGGACGGTTCAGGGTATTGAGCTAATGCTAAAAAAGAATTATGGTCGCTGGACAGGAATTATATCATACCATTTAAGTCACGCAACTCGTCAGTTCGAAAATATCAACAATGGAGAAACATACGTATATGAATTTAATCGCCCTCATGATTTTTCAATATTTGCAAGTTATGAATTGAATGAAAAATGGACTTTTAGTGTAGCATGGTGTTATCAATCGGGATTACCACATACTCCGGTGATCGGAAGGCAAATGATATTTGACCCAAATCGCGAAGATGGTTATAATTATTATGAAGCGTTTATTTATGGAGAACGAAACAGCGAACAAATGAAAGATTTTCATCGGTTGGACATAGGTTTTACTTACAAAACTTTAACTAAAAAAAGCAAACTGCCTTGCGAGTGGACTTTCTCTCTTTACAATGCCTATAACAGGCACAATCCTAACTATTACTATTATAATAACAATGACGGTCAATCTACTCCCCAAAATTATAATACTTTTATTCATTTTGACATGTATCAAATGAGTATTTTCCCAATCATACCTGGCGTATCGTACAAAGTGTTTTTTGGAAAAGAAGATGTAAAAAACAAATTTAAAAATCTATCATTAAAAAATTGGTTGAATTATGAAAACTAAAATCATTATAACTATGATTATTGTATTATTTGCTATGCAACTATCAGGGCAAGATTCCTACATAAAAAACCGATGGAACATAAAACTTAGCTGCAAAATAATGCAAGGAGATAATGAGTTCATGATGTCCGATGATCCATTTTATCATCTGGGAGTAAATTATGGCTTACATAAGCATTTTGAGCTAGGTGTTAATACGGCTTTTTCATCATCATCTTTGGGCATTCGCAAAAGGCTTCAATATTATGCAAATTGTAATTTCCACATCCTGCCATTTTGGGTGGATTCAGATGATTTTAGATTTGATGTGTATTTAATTTCTAAAGTGGGAGGAATAACTTATTTTCATCCGCCATATACTTTGGAAAATGAAGGAAACCTTATTGACATAGAAGCTCATCGAACACATAATTTTTATTGTGGAGGTGGTGGAGGTATTGCATTTTATCCTTTCAGACATGTAGGGTTGTTTTCCGAATACACATTCGAAAAGTACTATAATACCGAATCAATGTTTTTCAAATACGGTTTGAGTGTGATATTTTAAAAAATAAACAGACTGCTAGCAAATTAGGACACCTCTACCTCAATTCCCTCAAATACAGCTTTATTGTGTTGTCTAAACCGCTGCAAGACTGTCTCGTGTGGTTTGAAAAGGAACATTTTTAAAATTCTATTTTTCTCATATGACCTAATTTCTAAAAACCCAATTCCAATCATCAATTCTACAAAACTGCCTAAAAGGGTTTGTTGTTTCAACCAAAGTATAAAATGTGTCAGCAAAAGTATAAAATTGAAGTTTGTTGTAATGTTTATAACCCCCTGATTATTAAGCACATAAAGCGTTTTTTTTTTTTTTTGAAAATTGACAATTTGGATAAACTCGCATTTTTATTTTAGATACATGTTTTTGTTATTTGATAAATAAAAGTAAATTTGTGTTATACATTGTTAGATAAATTAAAAACAAGAAAGGAGGTGCAAGGCAAGGTAAAGATTAACAAAGAGTATGTTGCAGCATGAATTTTTTATGTAGTAACAAAAGAGTAATTAA
>JAFGVU010000110.1 GCA_016937855.1 Bacteroidales bacterium
TCCCTTTCCGAACTCGGAAGTTAAGCTCATCAGCGCCGATGGTACTGCGTCTAGTGGGAGAGTAGGTCGCCGCCAATCTTTTTAAAACTCCATAAGAAATTATGGAGTTTTTTTTGTATATGTTTCAGTAAGTATACACTTTTATTTCAATAGCAAGGTAGTGTTTAAAAAAGTGTGTATTTGAGCTTTTAAGACTCGAAGTAGTCTGATGAGATTATTAAATAACAATATGTTTTTTCGTGTTTTGTGTCTTCGTTGAAAATTCGCTATTTCCTATTCAACGTCAAATAACTAAATGGAGGATCATGCTCTAAATGCTCTTCTTTTTCAGTGATTTGCCACTCCGTATAATCAATCTCAGGAAAGAATACATCAGCTTCATAATTTTTATGAACTACAGTTAAATAAATCTTATTTGCCAATGGTAAAAATTGACGATATATCATCCCTCCGCCAATAATAAAATTTTCCTTATTCCTATCAAATTTTTCAACCGCTTTTTCTATACTGTCAACAACTTCTACATCCGAAATGCATTCGTTAGGAATGTCGGATATAACGATGTTTCTCCGATTAGGTAAAGGACGTTTAGGTAATGATAAATATGTTTTTCGACCCATTACTATCGTATTGCCTGTAGTGATCTCCTTAAATCTCTTTAAATCGCCCGATATATGCCACAACAGATCATTGTTTTTACCGATAGCATTGTTTTCTGATATTGCTACAATTATTGTTATATTCATAGTCTTATTTTAAACTGAAACTTCTCCTTTTATATGTGGATGTGGTTCGTAATCGACCAGCTCAAAATCCTCATATTTAAATCCAAAAATGTCTTTTACCTCAGGATTGATTTTCATAGTTGGTAATTTACGTGGTGTTCTGCTTAATTGTAAATCAACTTGTTCGATGTGATTTAAATAAATATGAGTGTCACCAAAAGTGTGAATAAACTCTCCCGGTTCATAGCCTGTAACTTGTGCCACCATTAGCGTTAGTAAAGCATAAGATGCAATATTAAATGGTACTCCTAAAAATAAATCAGCACTCCTTTGATAAAGTTGACATGAGAGTTTATTATCTGCAACATAAAACTGAAAAATAGTATGACAAGGAGGCAAAGCCATTGTGTCAATGTCAGCAACATTCCAGGCACTAACAATATGTCGTCGTGAATCAGGATTGTTTTTTAAACCATTTATCAGGTTGGATATCTGATCAATACTTTTTCCGTCAGGAGTTGGCCACGATCTCCATTGATATCCGTAAACATGTCCAAGCTCGCCTTTGTCGTCTGCCCATTCGTCCCAGATTCTTACTCCATTTTCCTTTAAATATCTGATGTTAGTATCGCCTTGTAAAAACCACAAAAGTTCGTGAATTATTGACCTGAGATGTAGTTTCTTAGTTGTGATACAAGGAAAACCTTCTGATAAATCGAACCTCATTTGATAACCAAAAACACTTATTGTTCCTGTACCTGTTCTATCAGTTTTTTTTGTGCCGTTTTCTTTTACGTGTTTAAGTAAATCAAGATATTGTTGCATAATACTATTTTTATCCCATTATTATTCCTACCATGGTCGCTGATAATAGAGATGCTATTGTTCCTCCGATTAAAGCTTTAATTCCAAATTTTGATAATTGTGTTCGTTGGTTTGGAGCCAAAGAACCAATCCCCCCAATTTGTATCCCGATAGATGCAAAATTTGCAAATCCACAAAGCATATATGTTGCCATAATGATAGATTTTTGGTCGCTAAAAACGCCGCTTGATTTTAATTCGGCAAGACTCATATATCCAATAAATTCACTCATAATAATCTTTTCACCCAGTAGTCGCCCTACAAAAGTAATGTCTTCGGCACTGACTCCAATAAGCCACATTAGTGGAGCAAAGGCATATCCCAGAATAAACTCCAGCGATAAACTATCGTATTGACCATTTGTAAAATCTGCAATAATTGGATTTAGATGAGTCCATAAACCAATTTTTCCAACTATAAAGTTAAACATTGCAATAAACGCGACAAAAACCAATAGCATTGCTGCAACATTTGCTGCAAGTTTAAGCCCTTCGGTTGTGCCGTTCGACATTGCGTCTAAGAAATTCGATCCCACTTTATCTTTAGATACTTCTACACTCTTATTTATTGGTTCAGTTTGAGGACATAGAATTTTAGAAACAACTACTGCTCCGGGTGCTGCCATTACCGATGCAGCTAGCAAATGCTTGGCAAACTCAATCCGTAAAACCGGATCGTCTCCTCCTAAAAATCCTATGTAAGCAGCTAAAACACCTCCAGCAACTGTGGCCATTCCACCAATCATCACTAAAAGTATCTCGGATTTATTCATTTTCGACAAATAAGCTTTTATCATAAGTGGAGATTCGGTTTGTCCGAGGAAAATATTACCCGCTACAGACAGGCTTTCTGCTCCACTAATTTTCATTGCTTTTGTCATTACCCATGCCAGACCATAAACAACTTTTTGTATTATTCCCAAATAAAATAAAACGCTGGTTAAAGCTGAGAAAAATACTATTGTTGGTAAGATTTGAAATGCAAAAA
The DNA here is from genome assembly GCA_016937855.1 of Bacteroidales bacterium. Lineage (GTDB taxonomy): Bacteria > Bacteroidota > Bacteroidia > Bacteroidales > ML635J-15 > Bact-19. Next base: position 2,577 of record JAFGVU010000110.1, read on the forward strand.
TGTATCCGTACGAACTCACATCCATTAAACCGCCCAATAGAAATTCGGCTCCTTCGCCCGAAAAAGCAAGTATTTTGACAAATATTTTACCAACAAATTCAAAAATAGCCTGAATAAAAGGAACTTTGAGTACTCCAATTGCCAATAGTGCCTGAGCTCCTAACCCAATTGCAACAACTCGCCACGATATCTTTTTACGATCAGTACTAAATAACCATGCTATAAAAATCAAAACAATCATTCCGATTAATCCGCGTAATAATGACTTAAAAGTAAATCCCATTTGCGGGTTAATTGTTTTTTTGACAAAAGGGTTCTCAACAGATTTTTTTAATGAAATTTGTTCATTACCAAAATCAATAATTATTTCATTTTCGCTAACTATTGTGATCTGATAATTCTCAAACCCTGCTAACTCAGTACTGTCAAGTGTAGGGCGGTATTTGATAATATTGTTGCCTTCGAAAAGGATTAAACTACTTTGATTGTTATCTAAAAACCCAATTGAATCTATTTTGCGAAAATTTTGAGGAATACTCTTGTTAACTATGAGCTTGTTTTCTTCAAAACTAAAGAAGGCTGTCTCTGTAGTTTCATCGTTGGTAATTGTTAACAAATTATTGTCCCCAAAATTATAGACAATTTCCAAAGTGCTGTCTTTTTGGTGTATCCATTTCCCAAATATTTCAAATTCCGATTCGGACGATTTTGCAATAAATGCAAAACAAACTAAAATAACAGTCAGTGCTGTGCGAAAAATTTTATCCATTTTTTCTTTTATTAATTTCATCTCGTATTATTGATGCTTTCTCATAATCTTCGTTGTTGATAGCCTCTTCCATGAGTGTTTCAAGTTCTGAAATTGAGTATTTTAAGAAGTTTTTTAATTCGTTATCGGAATCTTTTTGGCTAGCATCTTTTGAATTAGCCTCTGTGTTTTCCTCAGTTACGTTAAGTACTATTCCGGCCTTCTCGACAATGGACTCTGTTGTGTAAATAGGACAACCAAATCGCAAAGCTAATGCAACAGCATCTGATGTCCTGGAGTCTATAACAGAGGTTTGACCATTCTTCTCAAAGTACAATTTCGAGTAAAATACTCCTTCTTCGAGTCGATAAACAAACACTTCGCGTAATTTTATTTCAAAGTTGTCCGCAAAAGTAAAAAACAAATCGTGAGTTAATGGTCGTGGGGGCTTTAAACTTTCTAAATGAATGGCAATAGATTGAGCCTCAAATCCACCAATAATAATTGGTATTCGTTGCTCACTATTTTCTACAGATAATATTAAAGCATAAGCGCCGGCCTGAGTCTGGCTGTATGACAACCCTAGAACTTCTAATTTTATTTTATCCATTGCTTATAAATTTTACTTACAAACTTACATAATTTTTAGCAAAATATTCCTATAAATCAATGTTTTCGATTTCTTTAAGAAATATTTCAAGTTCCTGGGAAGCATCTTCCCAAGCAATCATCTCTTTTTCGAGTTTTTCATTGAGTTTCGAAAACATTTGATAAGTAACAGCAAGCTTTTTTTCGTCGTGCTTGTCAGGTTCCGACAAAATATTATTTAATCCTTGTATTTCAGACTCAAGTTTTTCGATTTCCTCTTCGTGTTTTTTAACCTTTTTTTCGAGTGAGTTTAACTTTTTTGATCTCTCTTTTCGTTCAAGGTATTGTTGCTTGTTATCGGATGTGTTTTTTTGAGTATCTATCTTTATTTGTTTGTCCTTTTTCTCTATCTCATTGATATTTTCGATTTTACGTCGTCGGATAAAATCATAAATGCCTCCAATATGCTGTTTTATTTTTTTGTCCCGAAATTCATATACTTTCTCAACTAGACCATCCAAAAAGTATCTGTCGTGCGATACGAGAATGAGTGTGCCATTATACTTTAAAAGCGCTTGCTTTAGTAAATCTTTCGATCTAATGTCCAAATGGTTTGTTGGTTCATCTAAAACTAGCAAATTATATGGCTCGAGCAATAGTTTTGCCAACGAAAGTCTGGAATGTTCCCCACCCGATAAAACTTTAACTTTTTTATCAATATCTTCGCCCGAGAATAGAAATGAACCTAAAATATCTCTAATTTTAGTTCTGATGTCTCCAACTGCTACTTTATCTAAAGTCTCAAATACGGTTAATTCCGGATCGAGTAACTCATCTTGATTTTGAGCAAAGTAGCCGATGTTTACATTATGTCCAATTTTTAAAACGCCATCATATTCTAAATCTCCAACAAAAATCCTTGACAATGTTGTTTTTCCTTCGCCATTACGTCCTACAAAAGCAACTTTTTCGCCTCTTTCGATTATAAAATCAACATTTTTTAAAACCTGATGATTGCCATAAGCTTTTGATAATTCCTTTGTTTCAACAACTATGTCTCCTGATCGTGGCGCAGGAGGGAATTTTATGTTTATCGCTGCGTTATCCAAATCATCTATCTCAACTAAATCAAGCTTCCCTAATTGTTTTATTCGTGATTGCACCTGATTAGCCTTTGTAGCTTTATATCGAAATCGCTCAATGAATTTTTCGGTGTCGTTTATTACTTTTTGTTGATTTTCGTACGCAGCTATTTGTTGCTGAATTCTTTCTTGTTGTAAAACCTTAAACTTTGAGTATGAAACTTTGTAATCATATAGCTTGCCTGCGTTTATTTCAAGTGTGCGGTTGGTTACATTATCAAGAAAAGCTCTGTCGTGCGATATCATTAAGACAGCACCTTTGTAATTTGATAAAAACTCCTCTAACCATTGTATGGCTTCAATATCAAGGTGGTTTGTTGGCTCATCCAGTAGAATTATTTCAGGATTTTGCAATAAAATTTTTGCAAGCTCGATTCTCATTCTCCATCCGCCACTAAATTCTGTTACGCCTCTCGAAAAATCTGATGGTAAGAAACCAAGTCCTTTGAGTATTTTTTCGGTTTCCGACTCAATTGATTCGCTGCCAAAAACCGCAAGTTTCTCGTTTAATAGGCTAAGCTGTTCAATTAGTTTAAGATATTCATCGCTTTCAAAATCTGTTACTTCTAATAACTTAGCGTTTATTTTTTCTAATTTGGCTTCCCAAATAGTAATATCTTTAAAAGCTGTTTTAGCGTCTTCGAGAACACTAATGCTTTTATTACTAACTTTCATTTGTTGTGGCAGATATCCAATTTGAATATCCGAACTTCCCGAGATATTCCCTTCGTCAGGAGTTATTTCGCCACAAATTATTTTTAAAAGAGTCGATTTTCCTGCCCCGTTTTTACCAACCAATCCAATTCGGTCGCGTGGATTAATCATAAAACCAAGATTCGAAAATAATTCAAACCCGCCAAATCTTACGCATAGATTATTTACTGATATCATATTAAATTCCGATTATGACTCCATAATCTTTTCGATAGCAGTGTCGTATTTTTGTTTTTCGTCTGCAATAAATCCAAAAGATTTGTCATCAATTCTTAACTCACCTTTAGTAACATGTCCCAATGTTGTAAACGGGAAATCATGTGCAAGCATAAAATCAATAAAATCGGGTTCTTTTTCTATTTCAACAGAAACGACAACTCGCCCTTGTGCTTCGCCAAATAAAAATGCATCTGTCCTAAACTCTGCCGGAGTTGTTATATCAAAACCTAAACTTCTTGGCATTGCCGATTCAAGTAATGCAATGTATAATCCACCATCCGAAACATCATGCATAGAGTTTACTAAACTATTTTTAGCTAAATTTTGTAAAAGATTAACAAGCTCAAATTCAAAATCTAAATCAAACTCAGGTGCCGGCGATTGTTTTACTTTGTGATATGAATATAGATATTCTGATGAAGCAATATCGTTACTTGGTCTTCCTAACATATAAATCATATCTCCTTTTCTCCTAAATGCTAAGGATGTTTGATGCATTTTTTCTTCGAGTATTCCTAGCATTCCTATTGTTGGTGTAGGAGAAACAGGTTCTGTTTTTCCATTAATTGTTGTCTGATTATAGAATGAAACGTTTCCGCCGGTTACTGGAGTATCGAACTTGCGACATGCAGCACCCATTCCTTTTATAGCATTAACGAATTGCCAAAATGCTTCTGGACTGTGAGGCGAACCAAAATTTAGACAATTTGTAATTGCTAAGGGTTTTGCACCAGAACATGCAATATTTCTAGCTGCTTCGGCAACGGCAATCATTGTCCCTTTTTCAGGATCAGCTTTTACATATCTACTATTGCAGTCGGTTGTTACTGCCAATGCTTTATTTGTTCCTTTAATATTAATGATACCTGCATCCGAAGGGCGATTTGTTGTTAGGTTTACAGTACGAACCATGCTGTCGTATTGCTCATAAACCCATCTTTTTGATGCAATGTTTGGATGTGTTGTTAAAAATTCTGCAACTTCCTTTAAATTTACATTTGAGGGGATGTCATTTATGTCGAAATTTTTATTTTCCTGAAAATATGCAGGCTCTTTATATTCGCGTTCGTAAACAGGAGCACCACCGCCAAGAACAAGACTGTCGGCCGGAACTTCGGCAACCAGCTCGTTATTAAAATAAAAATAAAGCTTGTCTTCGTTTATAACCTCGCCAATTTTGGCACAATTTAAATCCCATTTTTCAAAAATATCTTCAACAATTTTTTCTTGTCCTTTTTTTATAACAACAAGCATTCTTTCTTGCGATTCGCTTAGCAAAATTTCCCATGCTTCCATGTTTTGCTGACGTAATGGAACATCGGAAAGATTAATTTTCATTCCGCTTTTACCTTTTGCCGACATTTCGCTTGTTGAACAAATAATTCCTGCTGCACCCATATCCTGCATGCCTACAATAGCATCGGTTTCGGCTAATTCAAGTGTCGCCTCAAGCAAAAGTTTTTCCTGAAATGGGTCGCCAACCTGAATCGATGGGATATCTTCGGCTGAGTCTTCGGTTAAATCGGCAGACGCAAAAGTAGCTCCATGTATTCCGTCTTTACCGGTCGAAGAACCCACAATATAAACAGGATTGCCTTCGCCGTATGCAATTGCCGAAATCATTTTGCCTTTTTCCATAATACCAACCGACATAGCGTTGACTAATGGATTAGTGTTGTACGACTCGTCAAAGAATACCTCTCCACCTAATACTGGAACGCCAAAAGAGTTTCCATAGTCGCCAATCCCTTTAACAACACCTTTTAATAACCACTTTGTTCTATCGGTTTCGATATTCCCAAAGCGTAAAGAGTTTAATTGTGCAATTGGACGCGCTCCCATGGTAAAAATATCACGATTAATACCTCCCACTCCGGTAGCCGCTCCTTGATATGGCTCAACAGCCGATGGGTGATTGTGCGACTCAATCTTAAAAGCACATGCCATGTCGTTACCAATATCAACAAGACCGGCATTTTCTTCACCTGCTCCCGTTAATAAACATCCACCATCGCGGGGTAAAGTTTTTAACCATTTTATCGAATTTTTATACGAAGCATGCTCGCTCCACATCACCGAGTAAATACTTAACTCCGTAAAATTAGGCTCACGTCCTAAATAATCTGTTATCATTTTAAACTCTTCGGCGTTGATACCCAACTCCTTAGCCACTTCGAGGTTTACTTTTGATTCTGACATAGTTCTTATTTTTTTTAGGTAACAAACCTAATCATTTTTAATAAAATATCCATGATATGATTTAAATAATTACTAAAAACTTATTATCAAATCATTGTTGTCCGGTAAAAACATCAAATTGTTGAACTGAATGAAAAGCAATGCAGATTAAACTAAGTGTTGAAGTTCTGTCTGAAGCATAGTTTTCTGTTTTTATGATATTTGAAATCATTTTAACATTTTTTGTCCGTAGTCGATGCGCTGAGTCCCGACAAATCGGGATAGACTCAGCCGAAGTGACATATACTTTTCCACTTAACTAATTGCAAATTTTAGTGAAATAGTTTTACTTTTTCAAAGTCTTGGAATGCAGATTAAACTAAGTGTTGACGTTCTGTCTGAAGCATAGTTTTCTGTTTTTATAATATTTGAAATCATTTTAACATTTTTTGTCCAGCGGACATAAATGTTAGTAAAAACTGCTTATGCTTTGCTTTTTTTTGTCCGTAGGCGGTGCGCTGAGCCAGCCGAAGTGACATATACTTGTTTTTTTAAGAAAATGAAATATTTTATTCTCAGTATCGATGGAAAAGAAAATTTGATTATTTTTACATTAATTATTTAAGGGCTATGACAAAGTTAAAAAAATACGTTTGGCTTAAATCTATCGGCTTATTATCCTTGATTATAATGATGTTGATTGGTGCTTCATCATGCAAAGGACGAAGACAAATGACCAAATACGGTGTTCCGGCAATTAATGAATATGACGAGCCGGTAACAAAATATGGTGTTCCGGTTGATTATGATGAAATAAACGAAGAACCCATTATTGACACAACCGACAATAATTAGTTTTAATTATCAATCAAATGCATAATGGAAAGTAAACTGTCTTTCAAAGAAAGATTGGCATTAAGTCTTCATCGTAGTTACGTAAAACGACAATCGCAATTACATCAACTCAATTATTTATTCTGGGAATGTACCTCGCTGTGCAACCTGGCATGTTTGCATTGTGGTAGTGATTGTAAAAGAATTCCGGAAATATCTGATATGCCGGCTAAAGATTTTTTAAATGTTGCCAAGCAAGTTGCTAAAAAGTATAAGCCCCAAAGTATAATGATAGTGATTACAGGAGGAGAACCATTATTGCGAAAGGACCTGGCGGAAGTTGGAGCAGAATTAAAAGGAATGGGCTTTCCATGGGGTATGGTTACAAATGGTTATGCATTATCCGAGAGTACTTTTCGAAAACTGCGTCAGAGTGGATTGCGATCGGTTACAATAAGTCTTGACGGATTAAGAGATAGCCATGATTGGATGAGAGGCAAGTCGGGCAGTTTCGATAAAGCAATGGAAGGAATTTCGATACTCGCGAAAGAAAAGGGCATGACATACGATGTTGTTACTTGTGTAAACCAGAGGAATTTCTGTGAATTGGAACAAATTAGGGAATTGCTCATTAAAACAGGGGTAAAAAACTGGCGATTGTTTATGATTGATCCTATTGGCAGAGCAGCACATAATAAAGAGTTGTTGTTGGATAATGGACAATTTAAGATCTTGCTGGATTTTATTGCTGATAACCGAGGAGGAGGAGAGATTACAGCAAGCTATGGCTGCGATGGATTTCTCGACGCTTATGAAACTAAAGTAAGAGACGGATTCTTTTTTTGCAAAGCCGGAGTTCGGGTTGGATCTGTTTTGGCAAACGGAGATATTGGTGCATGTCCAAATATTGACCGTGGGTTTGTTCAAGGAAATATTTTCACAGATAACTTTATTGATGTCTGGGAAAACAAATTTGAAATATACAGAAATCGCAAGCATTTTAAAACAGGAATTTGCGAAAAATGTTTGAACTGGAAAAACTGCCGAGGTGATGGTATGCATCTGCATGAGCCAAATAATCCAAACCCAATAGTATGTTATAATTCTATGCTAAGGTAATAAGCTAATACCCCCTCTACCTCAATTCCCTCAAATACAGCTTTATTGTGTTGTCTAAACCACTGCAAGACTGTCTCGTGTGGTTTGAAAAGGAACATTTTTAATATTCTATTTTTCTCATAGGACATAATTTCTAAAAACCCAATTCCAATCATCAATTCTACAAAACTGCCTAAAAGAGTTTGTTGTTTCGACCAAAGTATAAAATGTATCAGCAAAAGTATAAAATTGAAGCTTGTTGTAATGTTCATAACCCCCTGATTATTAAACACATAGAGCGTTTTATTTTTTTTTAAAAATTGACAATTTGGATAAACGCGCAATTTTTTTTTAGATACATGTGTTTGTTATTTGATAAATAAAAGTAAATTTGTGTTATACATTGTTAGATAAAATAAAATCAAGAAAGGAGGTGCAAGGCAAGGTAAAGATTAACAAAGAGTATGTTGCAGCATGAATTTTTTATGTAGTAACAAAAGAGTAATTAA
>JAFGVU010000014.1 GCA_016937855.1 Bacteroidales bacterium
ATATGTTTTTATGCCGTTTTGTTGAACAATGTCGAGTCCTCCCATTGCATCGGGATGCCATCTGTCAATTACGTATCCGACAATCGTTGCGAGTTTTTCGTTTCTCACCCAATCGATAAGATGTTGTGTTTCGGTATCCGAATCGGGAGTTGAAACAATAATTGCTTCATCGTTATCGATGTAAATCAACCCGTTGTTGTTGTTTTGCGTGTGCATATAACAATGCTCCGAAAGTTGTTGCAACATCAGATTGTCCGAAACCCTTATTTCCTGACCAACTAATTGACTGACGCTGATTAGTAAGATTATTGCTGATAAACTATTTTTCAATGTGTTGCTTTTTTATTTCTTGGATAAACTTTAATGGCTGGGGGATGTTGTCGTTGCGTCCCGATAGCTATCGGGACCGCCCTGCAATATGTACTGTGTTATCCCTGTAATTTTATTTATATGTACTTGGTTTCATTTCTCTTATGAATAAGATTCCATCAAATATATTGTACCATTTTCCAAGATGGGGTTTGTATCCAAGGACGGTACTTTCAAACTCGTTATTTCCATATTCCGATTTTCTTATTTGTGAAAAGTCAATAAAAGCATAATCTCCTTTAAATTCTTTTGCAAAATTATAATCCCAACTTGTTTTAGGTAACGAAATAGGGACAACATTCCCAGTGTCCGAATTAGTGTTACCTTCCGATGAAGTACATGCAATACTGTAAACTTTATTTTCTCCATATTTATCGGAAAGATGCTGAGCAAGTGTTGTAAGATTTTGATAACGGTCGTCTCCCGCTTCGTAAATTGCCTGATTTAAATTTTTAGCGGCATGCAGATTAGCTGTCCATATTATGACTTTTTCATTAGGGTAATATTTGTCAATTAACCAACTAAGATTTTCTGCCATTTTTTTATCTCTATATGGAACGTTTTCGGTCATTCCCATTTCAATTCCATTGACATAAGATGCCAGGTTATCCAATTCATGTGTGAGATAATCTTTTACTTCGGGAGAACCTTTACTACTTTCATTTACTATTTTTTTTATGACATTGATATCATTTATAAATTGTTCAAATTGAAATGTAGAATCGTTCTTTAGTTGGTATGATTTGGTGAGAAGCAGGTTGTGTTGTGTTAAAAATTTCTGAAAATCAATTTCAGGAGAGCTACTAATATTAAATGATTGATTTAGAAAATTTGGGAAATAGTGAGCATAACCATTACCATAGCCTGTTATGGCAAAATTGTTATCAATTCCAACCATGGTTAATGAATCGATGTTTTGCCCAATGTAATTTGCTAAATCTTTAAATTCTTTGCTTGCAGACCAATTTTTAAAAAGTCCGTTTAATAATTGTTTTTGAGCTATCTCAGGAGTTTTTCCTCGTTTGATGACTGAGCTAGCAAAATAAAGGTCAAATATTGTCGCACCTTCAAATGCTAGAATGTTATAATCGAGGTTTTCATGCAGAAACTCAATTAATCTTGTTTTTGCCTCGAAAGTGGTTCCATCGCCGTGACTACTTTCCCCTAAAAGAATTATTTTTTTATCTTTAAGTTTATCTTTAAAAAAATCAAGGTCGGAGAAGTTTTCATCGGTTGGTGATACACTATTTAAAATGTAAGTGTTTTTTTTGATGATTTCATTCTCTCCTTTGAAATTTTGAAATGAAGTCACTGTTAGAAACAGGATTAAATAAAATATTGCTGTTTTAGGTTTCATAATTTTTTGTTTGGGCATAACGGTCACTTGTATGTGGTCGGGCGGGATTTCTGTAAGAAATCGTGTCAGGCTCGCAGGAAAGTGGGCGAAAGGTCTGGCTTGTCAGACCGCTAAAGCCTCCGCCTGCCAGATACAATTTGTTACCGCCGTATTTTATTTTTTGTTTGTATTAATTTTCATTTTGGTCTTATTTTATTTCATACAAATTGGTACTAAAATCTTCAAGCAAAAAAACTTTCTCAAATTTTGTTTTAATGCTTAAATCAAAATCATTTTCAACTGAATACGAACTTTCGCCAAGTCCACCAATTACAATTAGCAACCATTGAGACAAGTTTGTATTCTCAAAATATTTGTCAATTCTTTTTTCCTTTTTAATTACCGCATTTTTAATCAGTTCCCCATTTATGCTTTTTTGCCACCAGGCACCCAAATTTGGACTTAATGAAATTTTTGAATGTTTCATTGAAGATATTCTTTCAATAGTTTCATTTTCCAATAAGTCACCCGTTTTTACGTAATGTTTTATTAGAAGCACAATTTCATTTATTAAATCTTGCTTTTCATTGATTTTGGCGTTAAAAAATGGATGAGCATAAACGTTTGCTAAAAAGTTCGGTAAGCCTTCATCTTTTCTAAGCTCTTTTTCGGCTTGCTTAATAAGGTTGCCAAAAAATCCTTCTTTTTCTTTTGATTTTTTGTCAATTAATATTTGATGCTCCAAGCCAATTTTTGTTTTACCATCAGAAATAATAAAATCAGGTTCCTCGCAGATTTTGTCAATTTTATAACGGTTTTCAAAGAACATTAAGAATTTTCCAACGTGACAAGTCTCAATTATTTTTTGCTCATTTTTATAATAATCGACTTTGAGCTTGTCCGTAAAATCAGAAATTAAATCACTATAATTTTCAACTGTTGAATATTTACTATTTAAAGCTAATTTCTTCATTTCAATAAGACTGGGAACATACGTGTAAATTCAAATCTTGAATGCTATATCTCTAATATCGTATAATTTTTATTGAATTAATTGTTGCCGTTTTTCCATAGCCAAAACAGAATTCTGCATTTTGTTATAAAAGCTTTTTAGGAATGGTATATTGGGCAGCGTTATCAATTGATTTAAGATTGGTTTCAACTCTAAAAATAGGTATAAAAATAAAACCTGCGGCAATACAAATTATGTTTTACAAAAGAATTTCACTTAGAAATGAAAAATGAAAAATGGAAGAAGGAAAATGAGTGGGGAGCTATGAGCTACAAGCCACAAGCTTCAAGCTTCGACCATTCTGAAAATTCAAGCATTAAAGCATTTCTGCATTTACGCATTCTGTCACCAAAGAATTATGAATGATGATTAACGATTAACGATTTAAGAACGCGGTGAGCCACGAGCTTCGACCATTCTTAAAATTCAAGCATTAAAGCATTTCTGCATTTTCGCATTCTGTCAACAAAGAATTACGAATGATGATTAACGATTAACGATTTAAGAACGTGGTGAGCCACGAGCTTCGACCATTCTTAAAATTAAAGCATTTCTGCATTTTCGCATTCTGTCACCAAAGAATTACGAATGATGATTAACGATTTAAGAACGCGGTGAGCCACGAGCTTCGACCATTCTCAAAATTTAAGCATTAAAGCATTTACGCATTCTTACATTTGCGCATTCCAAAAATTCAGTCCTTCAATCCTTCAATCCTTCAATCACTGCCAACTGAACACTGCGACTGCCAACAGGCTACTCCTTCCACTCCAGCAACCCGTCGACGCGGTAGGTTATTTTTTGGTTGTCGAGGTACCATTTCAGAACTTTGCGCATTTTGGCATTATCGCCTTTTAACCTGAAAATCAGGTCTTCGAGCTTGCAGGGTTTTTCGAGAATCTGCTGAATCCGTTTCCCAACATCCTTGAATTCAAAAGTGGATACTTCGAGGTCCTTCATGTTCTGACACACATCGCAG